>JBFYQB010000473.1:0-3880 GCA_041302955.1 Flavobacteriales bacterium | reverse complement strand
GGCATCGTGTCGGCTGCCACCAACAATGGAACAGGTGTGGCCAGCATCGGATTCAATGTGAAGATCATCCCCATTAAGAGTTCCAATTCAAGCGAATTCATCACTGATGCTTATGCAGGCGTAGTGTGGGCCTATCAGAATGATGCGGACGTGATCAACATGTCTTGGGGCGGGTCGGGCTATAGTCAGACGGGGCAGAACATCATGAACAATGCGGCCTCGGCTGGTTGTGTGAATGTTGCCGCTGCGGGAAATGACGGGGTGAACACCGTGTTTTACCCTGCGGGATACAGCAATGTGATCAGTGTGGCAAGCACCACGACAAACGATGCCAAGAGCAGCTTTTCGAACTACGGTGACTGGATAGATATCTCGGCTCCGGGCAGCGCCATCCGCAGCACGTATTTCACAGGCAACTACACGCCCAGTTATGCCGACCTGCAAGGAACTTCCATGGCATCGCCCATGGTTGCAGGACTGTGTGGACTGGTCAAATCGGTCAATCCGCAAATGACCCGCACACAGATCGAGAACTGTGTCCTTTCGACCGCTGACAACATCAATTCGGTGAACGGAGGCTTCATTGGGCAGTTGGGTGCGGGAAGAATCAATGCCTACCAGGCGGTGCTTTGCGCCCAGACCACCATCAATGCGCCACCGATAGCGGTGATCAGTGCCGACAACCCGCTGCGGTGTCCGGGCGGCAGCATCCAGTTCTACGGGTCGAGCATCGGAGGCTTACCTAATTCCTACAGTTGGAGTTTTCCGGGAGGAAATCCCGCCACATCGAATCTTCAGGATCCTGTGGTGAACTATGCTTCCATCGGCACCTATAATGTTTCACTCACCTTGACAAATGCATTCGGAACAGACAACGAAACGCTCAATGGCTATGTGAGCATATCGCCCAGTGGCATTGACATCTTCTTCATCGAGAGCTTTGAGACCGGCACTTTTGCGGCCAATGGATGGACGGTGCAGAATCCCGACAATGGCATCACGTGGGACCTCTTTACGGTGGCAGGGTCCACCAACGGAACACGGGCTGCGGGCGTTAATCTTTTCAACTATGACGCTTCGGGCCAGCGGGACGGGCTCACAACGCCTGTCCTGGACTTCTCGAACCACGCCAACATCCAGCTCGATCTTCAACATGCCCACCGCAGGTATTCGGCAGATTATCGCGATTCGCTCATCGTCTATGTGAGCACCAACGGGGGCACCACTTACCCTTTCCGTGTGCTGGCTGCGGCCGAGGATGGCACCGGAAGTTTTGCCACCAACAGCATCCTCGCCAGTGATTTTGTGCCTACAAACGGCATCGACTGGTGTTTTGGGGGCGACCTCGGTTCGGGCTGTTTCACTGTTGACCTCAGCCAGTTTGATGGCCAGTCTAACGTGCGCCTCAAATTCGAGACCTACAACAACTATGGCAACAACATATATATAGATAACGTGCAGCTCTCGGGCAACTGTGTGCTGAGCAACGACCCGCCTGAGGCCGGATTCAACATCTCTGCAAATACGGTCTGTGCTGGCGCTGCTGTGCAGTTCACCGACCAGAGCACCAACACACCGACCACTTACAACTGGATTTTTCCGGGCGGAACTCCGGCCACATCCAATGAGCCATCGCCAAGCATCACGTATAACACAGCGGGAACCTACAATGTAACGCTCAATGTTTCCAATACTTATGGCTCAGACCAGATGGTGATGAACAGTGCCATTGTGGTGAATGCCTCTCCTAATGTTCAGGTAAGCAATGCCACGATAGATCTGTGCAATGGAAACTCCGCATCGCTCAATGCATCAGGTGCGCAGAGCTACGTATGGAGTCCCTCCACTGGCCTAAGCGCATCAACCGGTGCAGCTGTGAATGCATCGCCAACAAGCAACATCACGTACACGGTAACTGGTACAACAGCGGGTTGCACAGACAATGCCACGGTGCAGGTGACTGTGAATCCTGTGCCGGCCACACCGGCCGTGGTATCGGGTAACGATGTGGGCTTCGTGATGCTTAACACCCCAGCGGTGCAAGGGCAGTATGCCTACACGCTTCCGTTGACAGGTTGGGGCAGTCCGGACTTCGCCACCATCAGTGTGGAGGCCGACATGGTTATCGCCCGTTCGGCCGCGAATGACAGCCTGCTTTGCTCGGCCGCATTCAACGCAGCGCAGGTGGCAGGCAAGATCGCGGTGGTCTATAGGGGGGTCTGCGAATTCGGAGACAAGGCCTTCAACGCCCAGAACGCAGGTGCTGTGGCGGTCATCGTTGTAAATAATGTTGTCGATGCCCCGATTGAAATGGGCCCCGGGGTCAATGGCGCGAATGTCACCATCCCTGTTTTCATGGTCACGCAGGCTGTTGGCGCACAGATCAATGGCGCAGTGCGCAGCGGCAATGCACGTGCTGTGCTTGGGCAGTTCAACGGGGGCGCGCTCACCATCTGCCCGGGAGAAACCATCCGTTTGGCTGCACCTTCGGGCCATAGCAGTTACAGCTGGACGAACGGTGACAACAGTGCCGTGGGCATCATTGGCACTCTTGGTCAACATACGGTCACCGTGTTCAACACCTTTGGATGTGGTGCCACGTCCACCGCATTCACCGTGAACCAGCATAACGTGGCGCAGCCTGCGATCATCGACAACGGGTCAACGCTCAGCACCAATGTTCAGGGCAGTAGCTACCAGTGGTTCCTTAACGGAAACGCCATTTCCAACAGCAATTCGGCCAGCATTCCGTTGCAAGGGCCGGGCGATTATACCGTGGAAGTGGTTGATGGCAATAGCTGTGAGGCCACCTCGGCCCCATACGAGGTCATTGCGGTAAACATACGCGACCTTGCACAGGAACGATTCGCTGTTTGGCCCAATCCTGCAAGCGATGCGGTACACATTGCGCTGCCAGCATCCATGGGTGCGGTGACGATGGAAATGATGGCTGCCGATGGGCGGGTCGTATTGCGGACCACGGCATCTGGCAACAACCACACTTTGGACATCAGTGCACTGGCCGCTGGCACCTACGTGCTTCGTGTGCAGAGCAAGGATGCGGTAGAAGTGACCCGAGTGGTGAAAAGGTAATGCTGGCCTAAGCCAACAACTCCTTCGGCATCTCGCGTTTTAGCTTGGTGTCTTAGCGTGAAATTCTTTGTCCTGTTGCCCGTGGTCGGTTTGGTCTATCATGCATCCCCTCCTTATCCGCTGTGTGAACCCAATTACTATGCGCTTAGCGCCTTACGCTGAGGCGGAACAGGTTTCGCGTGAGATTCTTTGTCCGTAGGCGCGAGCGTCTCGCCAGTGCCGACCATGGGGCGGAAGCCTGCCTTTAGCTTGACGAACCGACCAGACCCACCAAGCGTTTCCGATCTGCGAACGCGCAAAGGCATGCTGATTTTTTATGGATGCGCTGACCCTGAATTCTTTGGTTAGTATTGTGTTTCCTTTTCAAATAACATTCCGTTAACATGAGACAGACGTTCACTGGGCTTTTTTTGCTTTTGGCCGCTTCCACTATCACCGCGCAGCAGCGAGGGGATATTGTGAGTTTCGATTCTATACAGGCCTACACTGCTGTGGATTTTGGGGTAGAAGTAGAAACGCTTACAGGTCTTCCTGGATCGATCTTGGGCTCGGATTATGATTTCACCGTCTATCGCGTGCTGTATCATACCCAAGATTACCATCCGGATAGTTTGACCATTGCTTCTGGGTTGGTCTGTATTCCGGTGAATTATGCCTGCTCCGAACTTGGGTTGATGAGCTATGGGCATGGGCTATGCCTGAAGAACGACCAAGTGCCATCCAACAATCAACCGTCAAATAGTTATGCATTGATATGCAAGGGAATGGCCGCCAACGGATTTGTGGG
>JBFYQB010000472.1:0-7027 GCA_041302955.1 Flavobacteriales bacterium | reverse complement strand
CATCAGGCGCTTGACGTATTCTGAATTCTCAATTTTCAGAATGAAGGATTCTTTCTCATATCGGAGTTCGATCAGGGGCTCTTCAAGAGAGATGCTGTCGCAATTGGCGCAATTGATTGCCAGGTCAATGTGATCCACGCCCCATTCGTGGTCGTGCATGGTGAGTTCTCTCTTGGTGTCGGGGAATTTGACAATCGGTTCGGGTGCTACGTGGTCTGAGTAGATGAAGAAATCTTTCGGCTCTTCGAATTGGTACCTGTAGTGCACCTGAGCAAATTTCTGACAGGCATATAGCTTGTTCTTCTTTCTGTTCAAGGCAACCGACACTCCGGTGACGTTGAACTGTGGGGTGATCATGTTTGCGAAATGACCGGGAGAGTTGACCCATCCCGTCACTATCTGGTCTGCCAATTTCCCATAACTATTGATGTTGACCTTTTTGCCATTCTTCTGCTCAACCAGTGTGTTGTAGTAGGTATAAAGCACATTCTCACCTACCGAATAATTAATGGCACCATGGAATTCCGCTCTCAATTGAGGGGTTTTTCGTGCTTCTCGATCGTTTTCGAAATGCGAGAGCAGGTCCTTCTCTACCATATAGTTGGAATGGTCTTTTGCCGCCTTGTACAGTATCGTATCGTTTACGAGTATGCCGCACTTGTGTGCTGTTCGCACACTGTCAATTTTTATTTTGACAAGATGCTCGAGATACTTCTCGTTGAAATTCCCGTTAACGATAGGGTCGCTTTTTGATTGAGCATGAACCGCTGTGGGCAGCAGTGCGACCCCAAATAAGTGAACGCAAAGAACCAAGTGAGCATAGATGGTGCGCAGCCCCATTGATCTGGCCGTTGCGTATCCATATCCTTCTTTTTTGATGCTCATTCCACTCCAAAGGTCGTATTCGAAGTGAATTGAAAGGGAATGTTCTGCCGTTTTATGGAGAAGGATGGCAACAGTATGCTTCAAGATCGGCCGATAACATTTGGTGGTGAACAGGCAAGTGATGGAGATGGCCCCGTTCCCCAGCACCCCGTAGCTTAGTATAACGCATCGGCCCTTGGGGCGCACATCCTCATCCATAGAGGTGCATAACTTTTAGTGGATCCACAGCTTCGACCGATTATCTTCATCGTAATATTGCAATATTGAAATCGACCCCTGAGCAAGTTGACCTTCCGCCAAAGGACCGTTACGCATAACAAGACCCACCGCCCTATGACAGCACAACCCTATACTCCGCCAGCCGAAAGAAAGAAGCTGGGTTTCTTGGACCGCTACCTTACCCTATGGATATTCGCGGCCATGGCGTTGGGTGTTGCCATCGGTCATTTCATCCCCGGCACTCCAGACCTTATCAATTCGTTCAACAGTGGCACCACCAATATTCCCTTGGCCATCGGCCTGATATTGATGATGTATCCCCCGTTGGCCAAGGTGGATTTCAAGAAGGTGCCGCAGATATTCAACCGTCCCCTATTGTTGTGGACCTCCTTTTTCATCACCTGGATCGTAGGGCCATTCCTGATGTTCCTGCTCTCGGTGTTCTTTCTGGGCGACTATCCGGAATACATGACCGGCCTGGTGCTGATAGGGTTGGCGCCATGCATCGCCATGGTCATCGTATGGAGCGATCTGGCAGGTGGCAATAGGGAGCTTACCGCAGGGCTCATAGGCATCAACAGCGTGTTGCAGGTGCTGTTTTTCGGGGCCTACGCCTATTTCTACATGGAGGTGATGCTGCCGTTGTTCGGCATCGAGGCGCTGAGCATAGACATTGAGTTCATGCAGATCGTAGAGACCGTGTCGTTGTATCTGGGCGTGCCGTTTCTGCTGGCCACCGTGAGCCGCATCGTGCTCATCAAGCAGCAAGGAGAGGTATGGTTCACCACGAGGTTCCTGCCCGCCATATCGCCCATCACCCTCGTGGCATTGCTGTTCACCATTGTGGTCATGTTCAGCCTTAAAGGGGGCATGATGGTCCAATTGCCGATGGATGTGCTGCGCGTGGCCTTGCCACTGAGCATCTTTTTTGTCATCATGTTCTTCCTGATGTTCTTCGTCAGCAGAAAGATAGGTGCCGATTATCAGGATTCGGTGGCGTTGTCCTTCACCGCCAGTGGCAACAACTTTGAGTTGGCGATAGCCGTGGCCATCGGAGTGTTCGGCATCAATAGCGGACAGGCATTCGCGGGCGTCATAGGCCCATTGGTGGAAGTGCCGGCCCTGAACATGTTGGTCAACGTTGCCTTCTGGTTCAAGAAGAAGTACTACACGAAATAAATCGACTGTAAAATGAAAATCGCCCTCTTCAGCGACATCCATTCCAACCTTCCGGCCTTGGAAGCATTCTTCACCGACCTTGAGACCACCCTGCCCGATGCGGTCTATTGCCTTGGCGACCTTGTGGGCTACAACATCTGGCCCAATGAGGTGATAAACGAGATAAGGAAAAGAGGCATTCCGACCATTGCCGGAAACTATGACTTCGGTGTAGGCAGAACATCGGACGACTGCGGCTGTGCCTACAAGACGGACGAGGAGAAGGGAATGGGCGTGCAGTCCATTGCACTTACCAACCAGTTGGTGAATCCCGAAGAGCGCCAATATCTGCGCACACTGCCTGCACACATCCAGGTCGAGTATCAGCTCAACAACGACCATCTGTTCCTATTGATGGTGCACGGAAGTCCACGTAAGATAAACGAGTACCTGTTTGAAGACCGAGATGAGAAAAGCATGCTCCGCATCTTGGAGACCTCCAATGCCGACCTGATGTTCTTCGGGCATACGCACAAACCGTATCACCGCATTTTCGAGTATGAAAAGGACGGCCGGAAAGCCTATCGCCACGCCATCAATCTCGGTTCCATCGGCAAGCCCAAGGACGGAGACCCGAGAGGCTGCTATGTGATGGTCACCATCAATGACACCAGCAGCAAGTTTGACAAGGACAGCATTCAGGTGGAGTTCGTCCGCGTGGCCTACGATGTAGAGAAGGCAGCAAAGGCGGTGGAGGACAGCGTGCTGCCAAATGCCTATGCGGAGATGCTACGCAAGGCGTATTGATGACCAGCGGCTCTACCGTTTTACGGTAACGTGGATGCAGTTGCCTTCGGGGCAGAGGAGGATACGTCCGCTTTTCTGAAATTCTTTGATTACGGCCTCGAAGGCCTTGCGGGCCACTTCGCAGCTGTTGGTATTGTCAAACTTATAGATGTCGAACGAGGCTCCGTAGCTGTGGGTAGAGACATTGGGCGTGGCATTGCGGCCTGAGGGCGTTCTGCGGAGTTTCTCCTGCTGCTCCTTGGTGCGGGTGAGCGAGCTGATATGGAAGGTGCTGCCCTCGGCCTTGGTGTCTTTCACCTTATCAGAATAGGCCTTGCCCATGTCTTGCAGCACCTTGTAGGCGTAGTGGTTCAGGTAGGGCTGGCTGTGGGTGAGCTTGTGATGGTCTATGCGGTAGCCTTTGCCATCATTGACATGGGCAAGGGCCGATGAGTTATGGATGGCCTTGTCGGTGAGTATCTTGCGGTTGTTGAGCTGCTCGGCATGGTGGCGGTGCTTCTCGTAGTGGTCGCGTTTGAAACGGATGCTGTGCTTGGTGCAGCCACAGACCTCTTTCTTCTTCTCGGGAATCTGCGGGGTGTTTTCGGTCGGGATGGCCTCGGTGACAATTTCATCGTCCGAGACCCATTCGGAAACGAATGTCCATACCTGATAACTGACAAAGCCTATGCCCGACACGATGAGGGCGAAACCCGCCAACAGCACGAGCATCTTGAGCTTACGTTTGGTCCTTGGTCTCATGAAAGGGATGACAGTTCCAAAATAGCGCACGAATGGGGTGATGTCCACGCCATGGCTGGCGGGAGTTGTCAGCTATGGGGTGTTGAAAATGGAGGATGTGGAAAACGGGTGACGGCCCCTAGGCGGTTGCTTGGCGATAGTGCGCAGGTAGGAGCGCAAACATGCTTGGTCTGATGCTGAAAGTAGGGCCGGGAAGTGAGAAGGTTCTACGGCCTATTGGCCAACGCCTCGTCCACGAGCATCGCAAAGAAGGCAGAAAGGGTGATGCCTGCATGGCGCACCTGCTGGGGCAGAATGCTGGCCTCTGACATGCCCGGGATGGTATTGACCTCGATGAGATAAGGCTTGCCGTCCTGAATTATGAAGTCGATGCGCGACATGCCTTTGAGTCCTAGGCGGTCGAATACCTTGACGGTGGTCTGGCGGAGCAATTGCGATTCTTCGTCTGTGATGCGGGGCGGGGTTATCTCCTGACTTGCGCCTTCGTATTTGGCCTGGTAGTCGAAAAATTCATTGGCGGTGACGATCTCGGTGCCTGCCAGTGCAGTGGTCACACCATTCACGCGATAGACGCCACAGGATACTTCGGTGCCTTTGATATACTGCTCGATGACCACTTCGGTATCATGTTCGAAGGCCAAGGCAATGGCAGGGGCAAGTTCTTGGCGGGTCTTCACCTTGCTGATGCCGAAGCTTGATCCTGCACAGCTGGGTTTGACAAAGCATGGCAGGCCTATGCGCTGGATGATGGCATCGGCATCATAAGGCAGATGGCGATGAATGACGGCCGAAGCTGCAATGCTGACATCGTCATATTGACGGAGAAAGCCATTGCACACACTCTTATTGAACGTGACAGCCGAGGCCATTACACCGGGTGATGTGTAGGGCATGCCGAGCATATCGAAATAGCCTTGCAGTCTTCCGTCTTCGCCAGGTGTGCCATGAATGGCGTTGAAAACCACATCGAACGTGTATGTGGTGCCATTGTTCAAATAGCTGAAGCTGTTGCGGTCTATGGCGATGCGCTCACCGTTCGGAAGGCAGGCAAACCACCCTTCATTACTGATATGCACCATGGTGCACAGGTAATTGTCGCCATGGAGGTGGGCATGGACCACTTTGGCACTTTTCTCTGAAATGACCCATTCTGGGCTGTATCCTCCGAATACTATAGCTACGTTCATCTGTTGGCCTTGATGCTGTAGGCAGCGAATGTACTGGATATTCCCAACGCTGACGCGGCATGGGGCATTTAAACGTCCACTATAGGGAATGCATTATTCCTATCTTTGACCGCCTTCCAAAGGCCTCAACTCAGCGTCATACATGGGTCTTTCCCAATTTATTTTCAGCAAACTGTTTCTGAGACATCTCGGAATGGCGGTGGCTGCAGGAGTGGTGTTTCTGGTAATGGTCCACTTCATGATGGGTTTTGCCACGGAGCATGGAACGGTGGTAGAGGTGCCGAGCTATCTGGGTGTGCCTATGACAGACCTCGAGGAGTTCTCAGACACGATACCGTTGGAGTATGTGATCATCGACTCGATATACAGCGATGCGTTTCCGAAGGGCACGGTGGCCGATCAGGACCCTGCTGCCGGCACAGGTGCCAAGCGTGGACGTAAGGTGTATCTGACTGTGAACGCCATGATGCCGCAACAGATAAAGATGCCCGATCTGCGCAATCTTTCGTTCCGGCAGGCAAAGGCCATTCTGGAAACGCTGGGTCTTCGCCTTGGCGGCACGTCTTTCCGGCCTGACATCGCCAAGAATGCGGTGTTGGACCAGTTCGCCAAAGGCAGGTCCATCAAGCCGGGGCAGTTGCTTTTCAAAGGCAGCAAGGTCGACCTTGTGCTTGGAGATGGATTGAGCGGTGCTGAGCTCACCATGCCTTATCTTATCTATCATCGTTTGGATTCGGCAGTGCTGCTCTTGCGCTCGTTGTCGCTCAATGTTGGGGCGATAGTAGTAGATGGGGCAGTGACAGATTCGACACGTTTGCGGGTTTTTCGTCAGATACCGGCCTACAGCAGGGACATGACAATACAGGGTGGCAACAGTGTAGACCTGTTCCTCACGGAGGACACGGCCTCCATTTCGTTCGATCAGTTCCTTTATCAGTCCATGTGGAACAAGGACACGGTGTCGGCCAGCATGGAGCCTATTGAGGATTATGAGGAATTTGAATCAGAGGATGAGATCAATTGAGCGCACGCTGCTGCTGGTTGCGGCCATGATGCTTGCCGCTTTCGGGCCGGTAGCTGCGCAGGAGCAATTGTTTCCATTGCGCGGCAATCCGATGTTGCGCGAAGCGGCCAAGCAATTGGATGTGAGACGCGCAAGCAATGGTGCACGTGCGGTAGACACGCTAAGCCTGCCTTTCTTCGATGATTTTTCGGAGCCTTTCACCCGCGACAATCGACCTGCCGACCTTTTTCCAGACACGACCAAGTGGGTGGGCAACAATGTCTATGTGAATGATCACATGGCAGTCAATCCCATATCGATTGGCGTGGCCACTTTTGATGGACTGAATGGCGCTGGGCTTTCCTACGGGTTCGGTATCTCTGTGGCCAGTGCATCGGACTCGCTCACTTCCAAACCGATAGACCTGAGTGGTGCGCAGGATTCTGTATATCTGAGCTTTCACTATCAGGCCCAAGGTCATGGTTTGGCACCTGCCGCTGCCGATGTGCTGCTGCTGGAATTCAAGGACACGTCAGGTGTATGGGAAGAGGTGTGGTCAGAATCGGGTTATACGTTGACCGACAGTGCCTTCAGGCGTGCCATGCTTCCCATTGCTGACTCTGCATTTCTGCATGCTGGTTTCCAGTTCCGTTTCATCAACTATGCGGCCCGCGCAGGCAGTGTTGACCATTGGCATTTGGACTACGTGTATCTGAACGATGGACGCACGGCCGGTGACACGGTTTATCGCGATATCGCTTTTCTCTATCGCACATCAAGTTTGTTAAAGACCTATCAGAGCATGCCTTGGGATCACTACAAGAGCAATGGCACCGAGATGATGGGCGACACGAACTATTTCATGCTGCGCAACAATTATGATTCCACGCAATCGGTCAACTATTCGTTCGAGATACTGGATGTATTGGGCAATGAGCTGTTCCAGAATCAGGAATCATCGCCTGTGGTATTTGCTGGAGCGCTGTGTGGCAATGAGCTGAACGGGTGCAACGACAATCCTATTGAT
>JBFYQB010000471.1:0-5400 GCA_041302955.1 Flavobacteriales bacterium | reverse complement strand
TCCGCATCCCACAACAGCTTTCGCATGCGTTCGTAATTGAACAGATGCGGATAGCGTAGAATCATGACCCCGATGAAATAGTCGCGTGGGTAGTCGTCAAACACACCGTGGTTGGCAACATACTCCATGAACTTATTGTTGTTGCCGTCAAACTCCTGAAACACGCTGTCGCCTTCGCCTGTGTATTCCAGCGGGGCAACGTTGAAGAACGCGCACAGCTCCTTGTTGAATGCAGGCGTGGCCTTTGTCCATTTGCCATCAACGAACATCTGGGTGATGCCGTGCATGGCGAACACATCGGTCTTCAATAGGTCGAGGAACTTCTGAGTGCTGATATGGTTGCGCACATCGGCAAACTCCAAGCGTGCTGGGATGCCTACTGCACGGGCACAGGCCGCGAGCAGGATCGCCTTGTCCACACAGTGCCCATCGCCACGCTCAAGGATGAAGCTGGCCTGCATTTCACTCGGCTTGGTGACAATGTTGTAGGGATTGTAGCGGAAACCATCACGAACAGCGATGTAAAGGCTTACGGCCTGATCTTTCTTCGAAGCACTGGTACCCTTGTTGGCCTCTGCGAAGGCAGCAACCTCAGGGTGATCGCTGTTGAGGTAATAGGTCGGTTGGAGGTGTTGTGGTTCGAAGCTGTCCATAGGTCAATTTAGGGCGCGAATTTACGCCATTGCATCGGGCAGGTGGCCGAGTATCTTCGCGCTGTGATGAACGCACTGACCGATAGACTTGTTCAGCGATTGGCCGAACCGTTGCCGGGTCGTGAGGCTCAGTTTCGTATGGCAAGCTCGTTCAGGGCACCGCAAGGGTACGTTCCAGACCTCTCCACCGCACGGATCGGTGGAGTGCTCATAGCCCTATTTGAGGATGATGGAGTGGTGCGTACCGTGCTGATGAAAAGGCCTGATTATGATGGCACACACAGCGGCCAGGTCAGTTTTCCGGGAGGAAAGAAAGAGCTTGGCGATGCCGATATTGTTGCCACTGCATTGCGTGAGGCCTACGAAGAGGTGGCCATGCCAACCATGGATGTTGAGGTGATAGGCCAGCTGACCGAACTATACATCCCTGCGAGCAATTTCCTGGTGCATCCTGTAGTAGGCATATTGCGTCAAGTTCCAATCCTGAAGCCCGATACCCGCGAGGTGGAAAGCATCCTTTTGCCACCCGTGGCGCATTTTTTCCGCCCTGAGATCATCGGTGAGAAGTCCGTACGTGTAAGGGATGACCTGATGATACGGGCACCATATTACGATGTGGACGGGCACACCGTTTGGGGCGCCACCGCCATGCTACTCTCCGAGCTGATGCAAGTGATGGAGGACGTGGGTTTTGCGCAGAAGGTCTAAGTCCTGCTGTGTACTTTTGCGATCCGCATTTTCAACCCTTCTATCTGAAACATGTCCTTTAACATCTTCCACACCTTGAAGCGCACCTTGGGCATTGTCATGCTCTTGGTACTGGTGGCGCTGAAGGTGCAGGCCGGAATAATCGACAAGGCTTTTGAAGCATTGGAGATGAAGGATTATTTCAAGGCGAAACAGTTGTTCCATAAGGCGATGGACAAGGATCGCATCGCTGCCAATTTTGGGCTGTGCCGTGTGCATCTGGAGCAGCAGAATCCATTTTTCAATCTTGACAGTGCTCGTGCCTATGCGCTGAGAACCGAATCGCTCTACAAGACCGCAGAACAGAAGGAACGCGACCGTGTGCTCGACCATGGTATCACAGAGGCCAGCGTCAATCAGCTGCGCAAGACCATGTACGCGTTGGCCCTAAGCGAAGTGACCGCGGCCAAGAGCATTGAGGCCTGTGACCGTTTCATCGTCAGGTTCCCTTCATCGCCCGACAAGAAGATCGTTCTGGACATGAAAGCCTCTTTGGCTTTTGAGAAGGCCAAGGCCGATGGTTCGCTTGCCGCCTTGAAGGAATTCATCACCCATAATCCCACCTCGCCCGATGTGGTGGAGGCCAAGGTGCTTTATGAGCGGGCACTCTACGATGCAGCCACAAAGGATGGCAGTGTTGCCAGCTACCGCAATTTCATTGCCGCCCACCCCGATTCTCCACATAGGCGCACTGCCGAGGACAAGGTCTATGCCTTGAGCACCGCCTCGGGCACCTTGGAAGCCTATTACCAGTTCATACGGACCGACCCGAAGAATGTGCATGTGCGTGCGGCTTGGCGTCAGGTGTTCAAACTCTTCACATCAGATTTCAGGGCCGAGACCCTCACGAAGTTCAAACAGAAGTATCCGGATTATCCGTTCATGGATGAACTGGCGGCCGAAATGGACATTCTCAACCTGATGCTGTACCCGGCCCGAAAAAACGGCAAGTGGGGATTCGTCAACAGGCAGGGAAAAGAGGTGGTCTCCATCCGCTACGATCACGTGCAGCCTTTCAGTGAAGGATTGGCAGCGGTCAGTCGCGAAGGGAAATGGGGGTTTATTGATAAACGTGGTAAAGAGATGATAGCCCCACAATTTGACGAGGCTGAACCGTTTCATTTCGGCCTTTCGATCGTGGGCAATGGGGATGTTTTCGGTGTGGTCAATGTGCGGGGAGAGATGGTCGTGCCAATGGCCTATGATGAGATACTTGACTTTGAACAAGGTGTGGCAGCCGTGGCCAAGGGTGGCAAATTCGGGTATATGAACAAGGACGGTAAGGTGATCGTTGCGCCCAAGTTTGATGATGCATGGGATTTTTCGGATGGATTGGCGGTGGTGGAAAGTGATGGACAGAAAGGCTACATAGACCTCAATGGCGAGATAGCGATACCCCTTCATTTTGATGAGGTGGAAAACTTCAAGGACGGCATGGCCCGCGTTGAGAAGAATGGACTGATAGGGCTTATATCGACCAAAGGGGAGTTCATTGTGGAATGCAGATACGATCGCATTGGGCAGTTCTCTGAAGGCTTTGCCCCGGTGCTGTTGGGTGACAAGGTGGGTTTTGTGGATATGAAAGGCAAGGAGGTCATCGCACCCACGTTCGATGGCCAGTTGGAGGATCTGAGCAAGATGCGCATGGTGAAAGGCAGAACATTGGCGCGCAAGAAGAAACTCTATGGCATGATAGACACGCTGGGCAACGAGGTGAAGCCATTCAAGTACGACCTTATCGACCCCTTGAAAGACGAGCGCTATGCGGTGAAGCTGAAAGGCAAGTTCGGATTCATGAGCGCATCTGCCGTTGATGTGATCCCTTTCAGGTTTGATGATACCAAAGGATACGCAGAAGGGCGGGCAGCGGTGCAGGAGAAAGGGCTCTGGGGCTACATCAACGATGCAGGTGAGATGGTGATAGCGCCCCAGTTCTCCAAGGCCGATGATTTCAGGTCGGGAGTGGCGGTAGTGGTCAAGGCGGGCTACATGGGGCTTATGAACGGCAGTGGCGAAGTACTTGTGCCATTGGTGATGGACAAGGTTGAATACACTGCCGATGCGGCCGTTGTGCTGTTGGAAAAGGCCGGGCGCATGGCCTATTTCAATCATGTTGACCGCCAGTATCTCTGGTCCGAACCCGGATTCTGATCCCTTGGCCTCCATCGCTTACATGCATTCATGAACTGGATAGTTCTCATCATAGCAGGGTTGTGCGAGGTGGCCTTCACCACCTGCCTTGCAAAAGCAAAGGACAGTTCGGGGGCTGCTTGGACCTTTTGGATGACAGCCTTCGCCATCAGTCTTGCACTGAGCATGTATCTGCTCTATCGCGCTTCGCAGACCCTGCCTTTGGGCACCGCCTATGCCGTTTGGACCGGAATAGGGGCGGTGGGTACCGTGGTGGTGGGCATCTTGTTCTTTAAAGAGCCCGCAGACCTGTGGCGCATATTCTTCATTGCTACGCTCATCGGTTCCATCATTGGGCTGAAAGCAGTTTCCCATTGAATGGGAACCGACCAATAACAGGGGCTGCACTATTTACCTTCGCTGCCCGCTATGCGCATGCTCCGTAATATTCTTCTTGGTCTGGTGCTGGTGACGGTGCTGCTGGTTGTGGCCATGGAGGTGACGTTGCGCATTTTCAGCCTTTCGCCACCTGATGCAGGCAGCGTGCCTGCCGCCATGGTCACAGAAGTGAGGGATGGATGGCACATCAGCGGCCCCAACCGCTACAGACAGAATGCCCAAGGCATCTGGGAGGCCTACATAGAAGGCGCACCCTATGAGCGTGGCCGCGTGCTGGGCCAGTTGGCAAAGACGCAGGTGCAGGAGCAGGAGGAGCATTTCATTGCACAGATACGAAGGTTGGTGCCCAGCGAACTGTTGTTGCGCACCTTGAAGTATGGTGTCTCATTCTTCAATCGGAACATGGACGAGCATGTGCCTCTCGAATATCGTTTGGAGATAGCGGGCATCAGTACAGCATTCCACCCCAAGAACGACTGGATATCGGCACCCTATGCACGGGTGATGAACTACCACGCGGCCCACGACATAGGCCATGCCTTGCAGGACCTGAGCATTGTAGGCTGCACCTCGTTTGCGGCTTGGGACGCGGCCAGCGCGGACAGCGGACTCATCATAGGTCGCAATTTCGATTTCTATATGGGCGATGATTTCGCCAAGGACAAGATGGTGCTCTTCGTAAGGCCCGATAGCGGTCATGCCTTTGCCAGTGTCACATGGGCAGGGTTCATGGGTGTGGTGAGCGGCATGAACGAACATGGGCTCACCGTGACGCTCAACGCGGCCAAGAGCGCGGTGCCTACCGGATCAAAGACCCCTATCTCCATCCTTGCCCGCGAGATATTGCAGTATGCTCGCACCATCGATGAGGCGTATGCTATTGCCAAGAGCCGCGAGACCTTCGTTTCGGAGTCCATTCTCATAGGCAGCGCGGCCGATGGGCGGGCCGCCATCATCGAGAAGGCGCCTGATGGCATCGGGCTGTTTGCCCCGGCTGGCAATAGGCTGGTGTGCTCCAATCATTATCAGAGCAGGGAGTTTGCCACCACTGCGGTCAACTTGGAGAACATCCGCATGAGCGATTCGGACCACCGTTTCCGCAGGATGGGCCAACTGATGGAGGCCAACCTGCCTGTGACACCCACAGCTGCGGCCGCCATGCTGCGCGACCAGAAGGGCATGGAAGGGGCAGACCTTGGCCTGGGCAATCCGAAGGCCATCAACCAATTGCTGGCCCATCATGGCATCATCTTCCAACCGGAGAAAAGGCTAATGTGGGTGAGTGCCAATCCGTTTCAGTTGGGCGCTTTTGTGTGCTATGACCTCGGGGAGATATTCGGGGACGACAGGCCGGTGTCCATTGCATCAATTGCCTCGTCCCACGCTTTGGACATTGCTGCCGACACCTTTCTGATGACCTCGGCCTACCGCGATTTTCTGGTGTTCAAGCAGTTCAAGCAGCGCATTTTCG
>JBFYQB010000470.1:0-5854 GCA_041302955.1 Flavobacteriales bacterium | reverse complement strand
GTGTGGTTGGCAACGGATTGCGTAGCAGAATTCGCGTTGGACTGCGAATCGCCAAAATTCCAAAGCCACTGTTGTGCAGGAGGTGTACTCAGATCGCTGAACACAGCTGTATGCTCATCGCACCCATCAGGTGCATCAACGGTGAAATTGACCACTGGCAACGGGTCCACGGTAATGGTGCTTGATGCAATGGCGGGTGGAGTAGTGCATCCATCCACTACTGCAAAGTCATACACGGTGGTCGTCAAAGGATTGACTGTGAGCGGAAGCGCAAGTGGTGTCGGGTCTGGTGCGAGAAAAAAGGTGTAGTTGCCATCTCCGCCTGTCGCTACAAGGTCAAGGGTGGCAATATCACCGTAGCATATGCTCGTATCGGGCCCGGCCAATGGACGGATGATATCTAATGTCAATGGTGCACGAAGCTGGACAGTTACAGTAGATGGCGCGGAAGTACAGCCATTGGCATCGGCAGCAACCACCGAATAGGTGGTATTCATCATGGGCGACACCACGGGATTCTGATCGGTGGCTACGAGAGATGTGTCAGCCGGAACAGCATTCCACAGATAACCCGCGTATGGCAAGGTGCCTCCATTTGCACTAGCTGACAATTGAGCAGAGCCTCCTATGCAGATGGTGGCCAAGTCTACCGATGCACTCACGGTTATCTGCGCAGGTTCGCCAATGGTGACGCTGGCTGTAGAGATACATCCCAGATCGTCTGTGACGGTCACATCATAATCACCTGCACAGAGTCCGACAGCATTGGCGGTTGTCTGCACAGGAACTGTGCTCCAGGCATACGTGAGCGGTGCAACGGCAATGTTGTCCACATTGACGCTGGCAGTTCCTGTGCATGAATTGAAGCACAGCGCATCGGAGAATGCGTTTATCCCTGCGGTGAAACTGGGTGTAGAGGTCACTGTTACCGATGCAGTTACAGAACACCCGTTATCATCCGATACGGTGACATCATAGCTGCCGGGCAAAAGGCCTACGGCATCAGCAGTTGTTTGTACTGGTACAGTCTCCCACAAATAATCGTAATCCACAGCCACATTGCCACCGGTCGCAGCCACATTGGTCTCTCCGTTCGGTTGCCCACAGTCGGATTGGCGGGTCATGGTGGCATTGGCCTGAATGGCGGCCGGTTCAGCAATTGTTGCCTGTGCGGATATGACGCAACCGTTGGCATCCATCACTCCCACATTGTAAGTGCCTGCGCAGAGGTCGGTTGCTGTTAGTGTGGTCTGGTTGGTAGGGTCATCCCAAACAATAAGATATGGGGCAGTGCCGTTCTGAGCAGATACCGTTGCGGCACCATCGCAGATGCCAGCACACGAGGCATCGGTAGTAGAGGTGATGGTAGCGCTTATGATGGTCTGCGTTAGTCCCACCGTTACAGTCTCGTCAATGGTACATCCACTTGCATCGGTAAGTGATACTTGATAGATGCCAGGCGCAAGTCCCGTAGCTGTCTGCGTGGTCTGCACGGGTGTGGTGTTCCATTCGTAGGTGAATGGTGCAGTGCCATCCACCGGTGTGGCGGTCGCAGTTCCATTGTCTGCTGTGCAAATGGCATCTGTGGATGTCATGGTAGGTGTCGTGATGGAATTGTTGCCCGCTACGATAGTTACCGTTTCGGTGGCCGAACATCCCGATCCATCAGTGACCGTCACATCATAGTTGCCCACTGCAAGCCCGGTTGCGGTCTGTGTGGTCTGCACCGGGGTGGTGGTCCATGCATAGTTTATTGGGTTTATGGCACCAACGGCAGTCGCGGTTGCGGTTCCGTTGTTGCCACCACATCCTACGGGTGTTACCGATGTGGTCACACTTATAGTGCCCATGCTTATCGTGGCATTGGCGCTTGCCGTGCACGACCCGTCATCGGCCGTCACGGTATACACCGTAGGTACAAGAGGTGAGGCCGTGACGGTTGCGCCTGTGGTGGCTGAGAGTCCTGTACTTGGCGACCACGAGTAGGTGACCCCGGCATTCGAGCTTGAGGCGGTCATTACGACCGATTCTCCAGGGCATAGTGTAGCGCTTGATGGGGTAACACTAGCGGTCATGGTGCTGTTCTGCGTCACGGTCACTTGGTCGGTTACCGTTACCACGTTGCCATCGCATGCCGTATAAATGGCCTCGCTTGTATAAGTGGTCGTGGCGCTTGGACACACGTTTATGGTAGCACCCGTGCCGATGATTGCTCCAGCTTCATACCAGTTGATCTGGTACGTGGGCGCACCGCTCGGAAGGAACCGCCAACCTTCGTTGGTTGCTGACCAAGGCCCAGTATTACGTCCAGGAGGGGTAACTCCTGAGGTGCCCGCGGCATTCTGTACACCAATGACCGCATTACCACTGTTCCAGCTACTGCATGTTTCCTTTTGAGCCAGATAGACCTCAATAATGTTAGTGGTCTCATAGATAACTATCTGCTGTGTCGTATGACTACAGCTTCCACCTCCGAATATCCCACCCGTACAATCGCAATCAAAATGAGGAACATTATCAAAGCTCACTCCGAACATCCTGCATGGGGCCGTCCCTTGAATAAAGTAGCTGATTGTTCCGTCAATACTGGGGTCGATATCATGATATGCGCCCATGATACAATTGGTGTAAATGGCCGAGGACGGAATAGAAGCAGTATACGAGTATGCGCAGAAAGTTCCGGCCACCGAGAGATCGAACGAAATCAACCCGTTCGCACCGATAACAACCTGATCGTATTGCGTGCCATAGAAACAGAAATTGAAGGGCAGGTCTATGACGCTTCCCCAGATGTCATCCGTGTTGATGAACTGCTGCGTGCCGCCTGTGTAGGGCACTGGTGGTGCATAGGGTACTGCTTCTACTGTGTAACTCGTTGTGGCACCTGTTTCCAAGTAGTCGGCCACAAGGTCCACACAGTTGATGTTGCAATTGACGCTCAGAGGGTTGCCGGCATCCACAAACGGACAGCCCGGCTGGGCAAGTGCGATAGTTGGAAAGGATAATGCGGCTACAAGAACCAGCAGCCTCAGCGCAAAGTGCCTCATAGATCGCGGGTCCTGTAAAGATGTACAGAGCCCTTGATGACCTTGGGTTCGAAGGTGTTGAACTTCTTCATGGTGAAGATGTAGATGTAAAGGCCGTTCTTGACAGGTTCGAGGCTGCTCTGGTTCTGTCCATTCCACCCTTTCAATGGGTTGTCCGTCTGCCAGATGAGGCCTCCCCAACGATCGAATATCTGAAGATTGTAAGATTCGTACTCAAAATTCTCGCCTACTGGTTTGAACTCATCATTCAGCCCATCGCCATCGGGAGTGAAGCTGTTGGGAACATAGAATGTGAAGAGTGGCTCCACCTGCATGTAACGGAATGTGGTATCGCTGCAGCCATATCGCGGTTCGTTGTAGGCAATGAGCATCACCAAGTAGGCACCCGGCTCGGTGTAGGCGTGTTCAGGATGCTCCACATTGCTCACATCGCCATCGCCAAAATGCCATTGATAGGTGAGTGCTGCTGTTGATTCGTTGAAAAACTCCACAACAGGGTTGGTCAGTTCCTCGGGCATCGAGCGGCTGCTGAAGGCGGCCTGTGGCGCAATGATAAGTGGCACATTCACAGCGCCCTGTATCTCGCAATCGTTCGAATCTACCACCAACACCGAGTAATCGCCCGTTGCCAGATGTGTGATGGTGTTGAAATTCCCTATGGCGTCCACTGCATAGAAGGCCGAATCGGGAATCGTATTCCAGAGGTAGACATAAGGTTTTGTTCCCCCTTGGGTCTGCGTCAAGATGGCTCCATCATGGCGGCCGCAGGTGTCAGCACCCACGGTGAACTGTATGTTGAGCGGCAGTGGTTGAACAACGATCACGGTGGTGTCTACAACGCAGCCCTTGCTATCAGTGACGGTCACCTCATAAGGGCCGGGGCCCAGATAGAGGATTGTGTCCGTTGTCTGCTGAAATTGGTCGCTCCAAGCAAGGTCGTATGGCGGTGTGCCTCCATTGGCCGTTGCGTAGGCCTTGCCGTTGTTGTCGCCTGTGCAGAGAATGTTGCGATGGCCAGCGGTCACCTCCAACTGCGTGGGTTGGGTAAGGGTCACATCAAGACCGGTTTCGCACCCTACGGCATCGATCACTGTGGCCGTATAGTCGCCCGCCACAAGACCTCCGAAGGTGACCACTCCGTTGGCATTGGTCATCACATCCACCACTTGGCCGGCATCATCCGTAAGCTCGATGGTAACGGGGAAATTGCTGCCTACGGGGTCTACAGAGATCGTACCGTCCGAGAATTCAAAACAGGAAACGTTCTGTTTGGACGTGGTGATGTTCACGTTGCCGAGGGTCACAAGGATGGAGTCCTTCACGGTGATGGCCGAACAGGCAGACTGGAATGTGCAGTAATACCAAGTGGCCTGTGTAGGCGATACAGTGATGGAATTGGTATTGCCCAGCACTGTGCCATTGCCGTCTGTCCATTCGATGTTCTCCTGCCCAACAGGGATCGGATTGAAAGGGATGTTCTGGTCCACAGTGTAGCCACCGCTGCCGTTAGGTGTGAAACGTACCGCATCGTTTGTAGCGGTCCACTGCGTTGGGAAATTCCTTCCCGGCACTACCACTGCCTGGGTGCCATTGGCATTCTCAAGTCCGTGTATGGCTGCGCCACCGTTCCATGTAGTGCACAGCGGTTTTTCGGAGATGTAGGTCTCAATGATGTTGGTGTTCTCATAAAGCACCACCTGCATGGTGAAATCAAGGTCGGTGCAGCTGAACATCGCGATGTCGATGAAGTCGACAATGAAGGTACCATCGCCACAGTCGGCCGAATTGGTGCCTCCCGACCCGGATCCGGGATTGATGTCCTGCCACGGGAACATGATGGCGTTGTCGGGCACGCCCGGAGTGGGACTTGCAGCACCGATAGACCAAGGGGAACCAGTATTGGCAGTGCCCAGATTGAAGGTGATATACCCATTGGTGGACACCACGCACTGATTGTAGGTGTTGCCAAAGAAATCGAAATCGAAACCGATGTCCACCACGCCACCGTGCAGGTCGTCCGTGTTGAAATTCAGGTTGGTGAAGGTGGGGTTGGTGCCTACGCCCGTTGTGATGGCCGTGAGCGTCACCGCCTGCCCGTTGCACACCGAGGTGTCCGGTGGGCCTACGTCAACCGTTTGGGCATGCGCACTGATGCCAACGAGCATCACCACCATCAGCAGCAGCTGGCGGATGATGTTCGGATGGTCGGGGTTACGTAGAAATTTCATCATCGGATGGGGTTTGCTAAGTGGCACAACGCCTGTGGCAGCACAATATTAACGAATGGTTATCTCTCCTTTGAAAATGCGGTTGGTCAGGATGGCCTCTTTCAGCTCCACCGTCCAAATGTAAATACCCTTTGGCAGTATATCGCCTGTCAGATCGCGACCGTTCCAAGGCATCTGAGCGCTCGATGTGCGGAACACCTCCTTGCCTTTCAGGTCTCTCACCACCATCTCGAATGCGCAGTCCATTTCCAAGAGCGCAGCAGGAATGAAGGTCTCGTTCAGGTTGTCGCCATTGGGCGTGATGACCGAGGGGGCGAAGAGGTTGAAATCCTCTTCCGTCGCTGCAATGCTGCGTTTCGCCTTGGTAGTGCAGCCATGGGCGTTCATCACCGTGAGCTCCACGGTGCTATTGGCCTTTTTGCGGAACAGATGCTTTGCCTCGGCTCCTTTTACGGTATGGTTGTCGTCAAACCTCCATGTGCAGGTCTCGCCCGTTTCGAGTTCGGTAGTGAGGGTGTAGAGCGGTATGCTTCCCAGCGGGTCGTCCATGCCTGCAAGGTCGGCCTCGGGGGCCGGCAT
>JBFYQB010000469.1:0-10407 GCA_041302955.1 Flavobacteriales bacterium | reverse complement strand
ACAAGCAGACCGAGATTCTCGACCCAGAGCGCAATGTGACCCGCATCATGGAACAGATGCAGAAGGATCTGCGCATGACCGTGCAGCCTCGACACATTGAGTGTTTCGACAACTCCAACTTCCAAGGGGACTATGCCGTGGCGGCCATGGTCTGCTTCCGCAATGGCAAACCCGCCAAGTCGGAATACCGGCACTTCAACATCAAGACCGTGGAAGGCCCGGACGATTTTGCATCTATGGAAGAAATCATCCTCCGCAGGTACAAAAGGCTGCTGGAAGAAGGTAAACCCATGCCCGACCTCATCGTGGTGGATGGTGGCAAGGGCCAATTGAGCAGTGCTGTGCAGAGCTTGGAGCGGCTTGGCCTGCGCGGCAAGGTCACCATCATAGGCATAGCCAAACGGTTGGAAGAGATATTCTTCCCCGATGATTCGGTTCCGCTCTACATCGACAAGCGGTCGGAAACGCTCAAGATCATTCAGAATGCCCGCAACGAGGCGCATCGCTTCGGCATCACACATCACCGCAACCAACGCTCGAAGGGCACCATCAAGACCGAACTGGTGGATATCAAAGGCATCGGCCAAACGGCTGCGCAGTTGCTATTGGATCATTTCCGCTCGGTGAAACGCGTGAAGGAGGCCAGCGAGACAGAGCTTGCCAAAGTGGTGGGCAAGGCGAAAGCGAAGCTGGTAGTGGGGCACTTCACGCAAACAGAAAGCCCGGAATAGCTGGGTTTTCTTCGTTTGGCACACCGTTTGAATCAGGTCGGGAAACAATACTTCCGATCATGAGAACAGGCATTTCCCTCCGCGCTTTCATTGCCCTATTCAGTGGGCTTTTCCTTTTCAACAGTTGTGTCTATGTGGTGGACACGCCCGGCCCTGACGGCCAACCAGGAGAGGCATTTTTCGGTGTTGATTACGACTATGCCCTGCCCTACAGCTATTGGGACGACAACCGTTCCATACCGTTCAACCCTGTGCTGGGCACGTACTATCCTACTGGGACAGGCATCTACAATTTTGAGTACTACATCAACCCTTACGACTATTGGTACGGTACCTATCAGGTGTTCCGCAATGCAGGCCAACTGGGCGGTTCGGGCGGAAGGCCGGGTGCCGATGGTGCTGACACCTACCTGATGCTCATCTGCAACCCCGATGGGTTCTATGAGGTGCGCAGCAACTACAAGGTGGCTGGCGCCCTTGGCGAGACCATCGTTATTGAAGAGACCGTTGGTGACAACAGATTCCGCATCGAGATGACCCGCACCAACACAGACCTGCGTCCTTCTGTCAAAGAGCCGAAGTATCTGAACGCTGCCCAATAATCGGAGCGTCATTCCCTAAATAGCCCTTGGGTCGCGCGTGCGGTAACGGGGGCTTGCATTTTGGCTAATTCTGGGCCTGTGCGACAGATGGCCTTTGATCAATGCATTATCTTTCGCGGCACTAACATGATGTTCCATACGAGATGAGACAGCGGCTGGCGGTGGTTTGTAGTGCCTTGGCAATGGTGGTTGCGGCCTTCCTGCTGCAACAATGTGGCGAGGTTAAAGTTGGCCCGGTTACGGTGACCACAACGGGCGATTTCTTCCCCAACCTTTCGCAGTACAATTTCTTCCAAGGAAAAATGGCCGACCTGCTTCCCAACGAGCGGTTGCTGCCCTACGACCTCAACTCTGCCCTGTTCTCGGACTATGCCCACAAGGCGAGGTTCGTATGGATGCCCGAAGGTACTTCGGCAGCATACACAGATACAGGCTCATTCGTATTTCCGGTGGGCGCAGTGCTCATCAAGAACTTCTACTATCCGCATGATTTCAGGGACGAGGCGAAGGGTCGCAGAATAATGGAGACCCGCCTGCTCATTAACCGTGAGGATGGATGGGTGGCGCTTCCTTATATATGGAACAAGGAACAGACCGAGGCCACGCTGGAAGTGGCGGGTGGACGCGAGGACATCTCGTGGATGCACACGGATGGTAAGCAGCGTGAGGTGAATTACGTTGTTCCCAACAAGAACCAATGCAAGGGCTGCCATGAGGATCACAAGGTGATGACGCCCATCGGCCCGAAGGCCAAGCATCTGAACAAGGCATTCGCCTATGCCGAAGGCGAGATGAACCAATTGGAGAAATGGACGGCCATGGGCTATCTGAAAGGTGCGCCTGCTGCGGCCGGTGCACCAAAACTGGCCGTGTGGGACGATCCATCATCGGGAACCATTGATGCGCGGGTACGGGCCTATCTGGACATCAACTGCGCGCATTGCCACAGTCATGGCGGGCCGGCCAACACTTCAGGACTTCACCTACATTCGGAAGAAGAGGAGTGTTTGGAGATAGGGGTGATGAAGAACAACATAGCTGCAGGAAGGGGCAGCGGCAACTTGCACTTCGACATTGTGCCCGGCAAACCCGACAGCAGCATCACGGTGTTTCGCATGGCAAGCACCGACCCCGGCATCATGATGCCCGAACTGGGCCGTAAGCTGGTGCATGACGAAGGATTGGCGCTCATAAGGGAGTGGATCGAGCAGATGGACCCTGCCGCACCCTGCCCAAACTGAGGCGTTGTCAGGGCCCGCAGGCAGATGTGGTCAATTTTCATTCCTTTACCCCATGCCAACGGTGAGTGTACACATCCGCAACATGGTCAGTTCGCGCTGCATCCGCGCTGTGGAGCAGCTGGTGCGCGACAACGGGATGCAGGTGACCGAAATGTTGAGCCTTGGCCGTGTTGGAGTGCAGTACGAGCGGCCCGAACAGCTCATCGCGTTTGAAGATGGATTGAAGGCCGAGGGTTTCACCGTGGTGCGCCATGCGGACGAGCAGTTGGTGGAGGCCATCAAAGGTGCGGCCATCGAACTGTTCTATCACGGCAACAATACCAACTCGCTGCTGCGCAATAGCGACCACTTGAGCGAACGGACAGGCCAGCCTTATACAGTGCTAAGCCGGGTATTCTCAGAGCGTACAGGCATCACCTTGGAGCGGTACATTATTCTATTGAAGACCGAGCGCGTGAAGGAGCTACTCAGCTACCACGACCTTTCGCTGAGCGAGATCAGCTACCAGATGGGCTACAGCAGCGTGCAATACCTGAGCACGCAGTTCAAGCAGGTGACGGGCGTAACGGTGTCGGAGTTCAAAGAGGGCAAGGGGCCTGGACGCGTGGCATTGGACAGGCTGCTGGATTCGGATCTCATACATCGTTGACCGAATTCCATAACAGCCGGATCTTTTGGCGGCTGCACTTTTGCATCGAGGTTAGACCACAGTCCATAGACGATAGTCCCCAAACTGGCACTCAAAGCCTCAGCATCGTCTCATGTTTCGAGTTTTTGTCATTCGAATTTTGAGTTAATTACCTCATTCGCATACTGCTCTAATTACTCTAATCCTCCTACCATGGTCTCACTCAAAAAGAATATCGCCATCAGCGACTCCGGGTTTGTGTTCAACCCATCGAACGGTGACTCATTCTCGCTCAACCAGATCGGTCTCGATATGCTAATGCAATTGAAGGACGCGAAGTCGGAAGAGCAGGTGAAGACCGCTATCCTTGCCAAGTATGACATTGACCGCGACACGTTGGACACTGACTACTACGATTTCCTGAAGATGCTGGGCCAATTCAAATTGCTGGAGCTGTCATGAAGCGCACGATAACCATAGCCGTAACTGGCCTCAACGCGATTGACAGTCCGGGGCCGGGAGTACCGGTGATCCGTGCATTGCGCGAAAGCAAGGAATTTGATGTGCGCATCATCGGTCTGAGCTACGAAACGCTGGAGCCGGGCATCTACATGCACGATCTGGTGGACAAGACCTACCAGATCCCCTTTCCGAAATCGGGGCAGGAGGTGCTGTTCCAACGGTTGGCGCATATCCATGCGGTGGAGAATATCGATCTCGTTTTCCCGAACTTCGATGCCGAGCTGTTCAACTTCATCAAGTTGGCTCCGCGTTTGGAAAAGGAACTTGGCGTGAAGACCTTCCTTCCCACAGTGGAGCAATTTGAGGCACGCCACAAGGTGAATCTCAACGAATACGGCAAGAAGCACGGAATCGATGTGCCGCATAGCAAGATGATATTCAGCACTGCGGAGATACCATCATTGGCATCAGAATTCACCTATCCTGTGGTGGTCAAGGGTCAGTTCTATGATGCGAGCATAGCTTACAATGCCGAGCAGGTGGCCACGTATTTCCACAAGATCAGCGCGAAATGGGGCCTGCCGGTCATCATTCAGCAGTTCATCTATGGCACGGAGGTCAACCTCATTGCCTTGGGCGATGGAAAGGGCGGCACGGTAGGGATGGTGCCCATGCGCAAGACCTACATCACCGATAAGGGCAAGGCGTGGGCAGGTGTTGCTTTGGACGATGACGACCTCCTGAATGCTGGCCGTGAACTGATCGCTGCCACCAAATGGCGCGGTGGGCTGGAGCTGGAATACATCAAGAGCAGTGACGACAAGTATTACCTCTTGGAGATAAATCCCCGCTTCCCGGCATGGGTCTATCTGGCCGTGGGCTGCGGACAGAACCTGCCCGAGCAGTGGGTGAAACTGGCCATGGGCGATGAACCGACATACTTTGACAAGTACAGTGTAGGTAAGATGTTCATCCGCTACTCTTGGGACATGATCGTGGACCTGAAGGAATTTGAGACCATATCTACGCTTGGCGAACTTTGAGAAACAGCTTCGCCTAATCTTTAACCACAGTGCATTCTAATTGAAATCCATAGAGAACACAGAAAATTCCCCCTTCTTCTGTGTCAATGCTCTGTGACCTATGTGGTTAAACACATTCGCATATTGCCCGAATTGCTAATTGCCAATAACTAATTGTTAATTGATCTAAAGATGGAAAAGCAACGCTACGAACACCCCATAATCAGGAGACTGAACGTGGGAGTGATGAACAAATTCGGAACGCGCACCGAGTACGAGCCTGTGACCCACATTGACGACAATGCGGTGGCATCGCTCATTAAAGAGCATGGTTCTCCTTTGTTCGTCATCTCTGAGAAGACGATACGCTCCACGTTTCAGGACGCGTTGCGGGCCTTCAACACCCGCTATCCGAAGGTACAGTTCGCTTGGAGCTACAAGACCAACTACATAGCTGGGGTGTGCAATGTGTTTCACCAGATGGGCTCATGGGCCGAGGTGGTGTCGGGCTTCGAGTATCTGAAGGCACTGAAATCGAACGTGCCGGGCAACAAGATCATCTTCAACGGGCCAGACAAGACCGTGGAGGAACTGACGCTGGCCATTGACAACGACTCGCTGATCCACATCGACCATTTGGACGAGCTCTATACGCTCACCGAGCTGGCGATCGCCAAGGCCAAGACGCCCCGCGTGGCCATCCGCGTGAACATGGACACGGGCATCTATCCCATGTGGGACCGCTTCGGGTTCAACTACGAGAACGGACAGGCGTGGGATGCCATCAACAAGATCGTGCTGGCCGACAGGCTGCAACTGGTGGGCCTCCATGCGCACATCGGCACCTTCATGCTGTCGCCAAGCGCATACGGTGTGGCGGCAGGCAAGCTGAGCGAACTGGCCATCCGTGTCCGCGACAAGTTCGGGCGCAAGATCGAATACCTCGACCTCGGTGGTGGTTTCGCATCGAAGAACACACTCAAAGGCTCGTTCCTCTCCGGCCCCGACACCTCGCCCACGTTCGATGATTTTGCGGAGACCATCGTCACGGCCATTGTCAATGCGGGTTTCTTGGAAGATGAACTTCCGCTGCTGATCCTGGAAACAGGCCGCGCCTTGGTGGACGAGGCGGGCTATCTGCTCGGATCGGTCATCAGCAACAAACGCCTCAGCGATGGCCGCAGGGCCACCATCATGGACTTCGGGGTCAACATCCTTTTCACCGCATTCTGGTACGACCACAAGATCAGCCCCGCGCAGGACTTCAGTCACCATACGGAGGACACGGTGATGTACGGCCCATTGTGCATGAACATCGATGTGGTGCGCGAGAACGCCACCCTGCCGCCCATGAAGCGTGGCGAACACGTGGTGGTGCACAGCGTGGGCGCCTACAACATGACCCAGTGGATGCAGTTCATCGCACTGCGCCCTGCCGTGGTGATGATCGACATGAAAGGCAAACCGCATCTGGTGCGCAAGCGCGAGACCCTCGCCAACATCGATGAGCAGGAAGTGCTTCCCGAGTATCTTCGGGCGTTCAAGCTCTAATCAAGCATGACCCCTGCCGCACGCAAATATCTCTGGAGCCTGTTCCGCGATGCGCTGCTGCATGGCTATTCGCAGATATTCTTCAGTCTGGACAGGACATTCGGCATCGTGCTGCTCATCGTGTCGTTCACCGACCCGTATGTGGCGCTGAGCGGATTGAGCGCAGGCCTGCTGGCCAACTTCGCGGCCTATGCCTTGGGCTACGACCACAAGGGCATCCGTGAGGGCATGTACAGTTTCAACAGCATCATGATGGGCATGATGATGGGCGTCTATTATGATGTGAACGCCCAGTTCGTGCTGCTGTTGGCCCTGCTGTCCATGCTGGTTCTCTTCCTCAGCATCGGGTTGCAGAGCCGCTTTGGCATGAAGGGATTGCCGGTGATGAGCATCCCGTTCCTCTTCGGGGTGTGGACGTTGCTGCTGGTGGGGCGTCAATTCACTGGCCTCGACCTCTCGGAGCGGGGCATCTACACCGTGAACGAATTATGGAGCTATGGCGGGCAATTCCTCGTCAACCTCCACGCCACGGTGGAGGGCCTTCCTGTGCCCGAACTGATGGCCGTCTATCTGCGGTCGTTGGGGGCCATCTTCTTCCAGAACACATTGTTTGCGGGGTTCGTCATCCTGCTGGGATTGGTGGTGTTCTCGCGCATTGCGTTTGTGCTGAGCGTGATCGGGTTTTTCAGCGGCTACTTCTTCTTCGGGTTCATGAGCGGCAGTTTCATGCAGCTCAACTACACGTTCATCGGGTTCAACTTCATCCTGTCGAGCATTGCGCTGGGTGGGTTCTTCATCATTCCCTCGTTCGGGTCGCATGTGTTGGTGGTACTCACCGCGCCTGTCATCGCCATCCTCATCTCTGCCCTTTCGCAGGTGATGGGCACGTTCGGACTGCCCATCTACTCCCTGCCCTACAACATCATTGTACTGCTCACGCTCTACACCTTGCGCGTCAGGGCGGTACCGAAGGGGTGGCTCACGCTCATCACCGAACAGACCTATTCGCCCGAGAAGAACCTCTATCGTTTTCAGAACCGCATGGCCCGCTATGCCCGCGACACGTGGTTCCATATCTATCTGCCGTTCTATGGCGAATGGACCATCACCCAGGGCCACGCTGGCGACCAGACCCACAAGGGCGAGTGGCAACACGCGCTCGATTTCAACATCGCGGATGGCAGCGGGTCGAGCTACAAGTCACCGGGCGCTAAGCTGGAGGACTTTTACTGCTACAACCGCCCCATCGTTGCCCCACAGGATGGCTGGGTGGTGGCCTTGCAAGATGGTGTGGCCGATAACCGTCCGGGTGAGATGGACCTAGAGAAGAACTGGGGCAATGCCATCGTCATCAAGCATGGCGAGGGCATTTTCAGCAAGGTGAGCCACATCCGCGAAGGCACCTACAAAGTGGCCTTGGGCGATTATGTGAAGAAAGGACAGGTGCTGGCCAACATTGGCAACAGTGGCCGATCGCCCGAGCCACACATCCATTTCCAGTTGCAGGCCACGCCCTTCATCGGTAGCCGCACCATGGCCTATCCGCTGGCCTATTATGCTGTGAAGGAGAATGGCAGACCCGCCTTCCGCTCATTCTCCACGCCCAAGCAAGGCGAGTTGGTGAGCAACATCGCCATCAACCCTGTGCTGAAGAAGGCCTTCGGATTGCAGCCCGGCATGTGTTTCCAAGTGTTCGGGGAGAAAGAGCAGGAGCAATGGGAGGTGTACACCGATGCCTACAACCACAGCTACATCTGGTGCGCAAGGACGGCCAGCACGGCCTACTTCGTGAACAACGGCACGCTGTTCTACTTCACCGATTTCATTGGCGACAGAAGTTCCATCCTGTTCCGATTCCAACTGGCCGCGCAACGCATATTGCTCAGTTCGGACGATGGGCTGAAGGTGAACGACCGCCTCTCAGTCGATACCGTTTTCGGTGGGCCGATGAAGGCCGCGCTGGATGCTGTGGCTCCCTTCGCGCAGGTGGTGAGGGCCGACTATGGCTCCTTCTGCGACAGTGCCGATCGCGACATCACCCCCAAGTGGGCCATACTCCGCTCCAACATCACGGTGCAGGCCTTCGGGCGGGTGCAGCGCAGCATGGATTTCCGCATCGACATCGGCCCTGAGGGCATCTCTGGCTTCGATATGGAAGTGGGACAGACGAAACACCGCTACACATGCGCGCTGCAATAGCCCTCCTTCTGGTGATGATGGCTGCGCAGTTGCGGGCTCAGGAGGCGGTGTACAGCGACACCGTCCATTACGGTTATTATATGCTGGGCGGATGGGACAAGGTGATCGCCCACGGCAAACTGGCCCGCAAGCAGGGCATTGACCACTACTTTCTGCGGGCCCGCAACGGCTATGCCTATTACATGAAGGGGCGCTACATGGCCGCTGCTGCGGAGTTTCAGAAAGCATTGACCTTCAATCCCTATTCCGACCATGCGCAGTCCTATCTGCTGTGGTCGCAGCAGGCGGCAGGGATGCGGAGCGAGAGTTTCCTCACCATGCGCAAGATGCCCATCTCGCTGCGCGAACACATCGGGGCGCAGGGGCCGAAGTTCTTTGATGGCATCGCGGTGTCGGGCGGATACCGCTACAGCACGGGCGATACGACCATCGGCAGTACACCCGTGGCGGCCCTGTCGCTTTCGCACTGGCTGGGCAGCAGGCTGATGTTGGAACATGGTGTGAGCTACATGAATGTGGAGCGGTTCTATGGCGATGCATGGCAGGTGGCCTATCTGGCGCAGCTCGGGCTGCAACTGGCCCCGCAGTGGCATGTGAAGGGTGCATTCACGGCCAATCATTGGAATGCCAAGCGCATGGCAACAGACGGCACCTCGACCGATTCTTCTTACACCGAATATGGCGGAGCTTTATCGCTGCAATTCCGCGCAAGGCGCATATCCATCAACGGCTATGGCGGCTATCTGCAAGGCGGTGGCGCGGCCAACGATTCGCTGGTGAACACCACGGGCGCTGCGGGAGAAGTGCTGGAACAGTTCTTCGGTGGAATGACCTTCGGGTGGTATCCTCTTGCGAATCTTGACCTGTACTCCTTCAGTTCGGTCCATTATTCCCATTTCCGGACACGGCCGAAAGAAGTTTCGTTGCGCCAGTCCATCGGTGGGCGCATTGCCAAGGGCACTTGGCTCACGGCCACCTACACCTGGAACCGCCCCATGTTCAACATGATGGGGCATCAGGCCACCTTTGCTGACAACGCCCTCGAGCCTTTGGACCACAGCGCATCGTTGCAGGCGCTCTATTCGCCAAAGGGCCGTTGGGGCATCAGCCTTACCTATAGCTTTGAGGCACGCAGAATAGGCCTGCCCAATGAGGCCGGTAGCCCTATCGGTGCTGCGCGTCAAGACGCTTCTTTCAACTACCACGGACTTTTTGCAGGCTTTCAACTAAAATTCTGAACCATGAGAATAATTGCCATCACCCTTGCCCTTTTCATCAGTGTGTATGCCTATGCCGGTGACCCGGTGAAGCTGCGTGAAGCCTTCAAGAAAAGCTATGTGGCCGAAAGCCGTGGCGACCTTGCCGCGTCCATCAAGGCGCTTCAGGATGTGTATGATGCCGCAGACTATGGCACCAACCTGCGGCTGGGATGGCTGCACTACAGTGCCGGGGCCTTCACCGAGTCGCAGGGCTACTACCAGAAGGCGATAGAGCTGATGCCTGCCAGCGTAGAGGCACGGCTGGGCATGCTCTATCCGGCAGTGGCGCTGGGACAGTGGGACAAGGTAGCGCGGCAGTATGAGGAGATTCTGAAAGTGGATCCTAAGAACACCAAAGCGCTCTACAATCTCGGGCTCATTGTCTATGGCAAGTCGCAGTATGACAAGGCGCTTACCTACTTCAACACCGGGCTCAATCTCTATCCGTTCGACTACGACTTTAACGTGATGACGGCCTGGACCAGCTACCGCATGGGCAAGACACGCGAGGCCAGAGTGCTGTTCGAAAAGGCCCTGACCATTGTGCCTGACGATGCCAGTGCATTGGAGGGGCTGGGGTTGGTGAAGTAGGACCTCGTAGGCCTACCAATAATCAAGTAGATGCCACCAGGTCTATTACAAGAGGAACAGCTCTAAAGAGAAAACCCCGCCTATCGAGCGGGTTTTTTCTTCTGTTACGCCTAAGAAGCTT
>JBFYQB010000468.1:0-4147 GCA_041302955.1 Flavobacteriales bacterium | reverse complement strand
ACTTTACGACCAGAAGGTGATGCAACTCTGCAAGGAGCGTTTCAAACTGGATGAAAAGGTGGTGAACAGCGAGGAATTCTATGCCGCAGCCGCAGAAGACAACAATTGAACGTTCACAACTTTTAAGAGTATCGGGATGCCGAACGTTGCAATTAGTCGCAACTTTCGGCATTCTTTTTTGAAGAATAATTGCGCTGTTCTGAAGAGTGGAAGTATGAAGATGTAGTTCCATTTCAATAGTAGTATTCGATTCAAAAACAAAACATTAGCCATGATAAAAGACATCACAGACGGTTACGAATTCAGAAAATACGCCATCAAGCACAAAGGCATCAGCAGCAATGTGTTCGACAGTGCGATAACAGGCATGACGCCCTATATCATCGAGGAACGCTCGTTGAATGTGGCGCAGATGGACGTGTTCTCGCGACTTATGATGGACCGAATCATCTTCCTTGGAACGGGCATTGACGACCATATCGCCAATATCATCCAAGCACAGTTGCTGTTCTTGGAGAGCGCGGACAACAAGAAGGATATTCAGATCTATCTCAATTCTCCTGGTGGTTCCGTCTATGCCGGATTGGGCATCTACGACACCATGCAATACATTGCTCCAGATGTGGCCACCATCTGCACTGGCATGGCGGCCAGCATGGGTGCGGTGCTGCTTTGTGCAGGTGCTGCGGGCAAACGGACAGCCTTGAAGCACAGCCGTGTGATGATACACCAGCCTTTGGGTGGCGCACAGGGACAGGCCTCTGACATCGAGATCACTGCCCGTGAGATCGCCAAGTTGAAGAAGGAGTTGTACGACATCATCGCAACACACTCCAACCAGACCTACGAGAAAGTATGGTCAGACAGCGACCGCGACTATTGGATGACCTCACAAGAGGCGAAGGACTACGGCATGATCGATGAGGTGTTGGTTCGTCCTTTGAAGAAATAGTTTCGAAAATGGAAAGTTGAGCGTGTCTGATAGGGCAGTGCGACTTTCCATTTTTCAAGAAACCCACAAGCCTTTTCGGCATTGAAATCTCGACCCCGTGCGAAGTGACTAACTTCGTGGGTCGAAAAAGAGCGACTTATGAAGACAAGTAACGATAGAGATCACATAAAATGTTCGTTCTGCGGGCGCGATAAACAGGATACAGCAGTGTTGATCGCTGGTATCAATGGCCACATCTGCGACCGCTGCATTGCGCAAGCCTATCAGATCGTGAATGAGGAGTTCAGCAACAAGGCCGACAAAGGCACAAATCGCTCGCTCAACCTGCTGAAGCCTATTGAGATCAAGGCATTTCTCGATGAGTTCGTCATCGGTCAGGATCAGGCAAAAAAGGTGTTGGCCGTGGCGGTTTACAACCACTTCAAGCGCCTGATGCAGAAGCCGGAAAAAGAGGGCGAGCAGATTGATGTGGAGAAATCGAACATCATACTTGTTGGTCGCACTGGAACAGGTAAAACCCTTCTTGCCCGCACCATTGCCAAGATGTTGAACGTGCCATTCTGCATTGCCGATGCCACCGTGCTTACCGAAAGTGGTTATGTGGGCGAGGATGTGGAAAGCATCCTAAGCCGCCTTTTGCAAGCCGCAGATTACGATCAGGCCGCTGCCGAAAAGGGCATAGTGTTCATTGATGAGATTGACAAGATCGCCCGCAAAGGCGACAATGCATCCATAACCCGAGATGTATCGGGCGAGGGTGTACAGCAAGGACTGTTGAAGCTACTGGAAGGTGCCATTGTGAATGTGCCGCCCCAAGGTGGACGCAAGCATCCCGAGCAGAAACTGGTAGGCATCGACACCAAGAACATCCTGTTCATCTGCGGTGGAGCGTTCGATGGCATCGAGAGAATTATCGCTAAGCGATTGAAGAAGCAGACCATTGGCTACTCTACTACATCGCAGCATGGCCTGATCGATGAGGAGAATCTGCTGCAATACATTACGCCACAGGACGTGAAGAACTTCGGCATCATTCCCGAGCTGATAGGGCGATTGCCCGTCACCACACACCTCAATCCGTTGGATGCAGAGGCGTTGAAACGCATTCTCACAGAGCCGAAGAACGCCCTTGTAAAGCAATATCAGAAGCTGTTCCGTATGGATAAGATTGCACTTACCATTGAGGATGAAGTACTGGACTTCGTGGTAGAAAAGGCACTGGAGTTCAACCTAGGTGCCCGTGGCCTGCGCTCTATCTGCGAAGCGATATTGATCGATGCCATGTTCGAGCTTCCATCAAAGAACGAACGCGAGATAACGATTACGCGGAACTACGCTGAGAACAAATTGTCGAATTCTACGCTGAACACTTTGAAGGCGGCTTGATAGCGTTTATACTGAAATAGAAAGACCTCAAAGCACTATTGCCTTGAGGTCTTTTTATTTATGCCATTTATGCCAACCCTTCCTTTTTTCGCAATCCTTCTGAAGTTAAGGTGCTTCCATCATGGCTCCAACCTGGAGGCATGTATAGATAACGGAGCTTATCGATAATTCTGGGGGCACGTTTCATATCGTGCCAGATATTACCATATTCATGAAAAGCGATCTTTAGAAGGTTGTACGTGTGAATGTTGGATGTCAGCCCATAGCGTACTTTTTCTGTCTCAGGTTCGAATGTGCCGAATAGGCGATCCCAAATAATCAGAATACCTGCATGATTGCGATCCAAATAACGGGTGTTGCTGGCGTGGTGTACGCGATGATGAGATGGCGTATTCATGAACCACTCAAGAAAGCCAAGCTTTCCTATGGTCTCAGTATGCACCCAGAACTGATAAATTAGACTGATGCTCATCATGGTCATGATCATCAGCGGATGAAAACCAATAATAGGAAGCCACATCCAGAAGATGAACTTGTAAAACAGTTCTGTCCAACTTTGACGTAAGGCTACAGCCAGATTGTAGTTTACAGAAGAATGATGGTTGATATGAGCCGCCCACAGAATCCGTACTTGATGGCTAAGGCGATGATGCCAATAGAACGAAAAGTCGTCAGCAAAGAATAGAAGCACCCAAGCATACCATACGGTAGGGCCTAGGTCGAACATGGCAAATTGATGAAGGAACATCATCACGCCAAATGCAGCAGTCTTTACTCCCACATCGATGATCAAAGAGCCAATGCCCATACCAATACTTGCCAAGCTATCCTTTACATCTTGGTGAATATTGCGTCTTTCTCGATGGCCAAGATAGATTTCCAATAAAATCAGCACTATGAATCCAGGGATGAAATAGACAGTGGGGTCTTCGGTCAGACCATGCAGATCGAGTTCAGTGTAAATTTCCGCAAGTGATTTCATACGGCCGAAATTACCAGTTTGCCCTTGGTGTTTTATGACGTTTATCTTGACAAATGTCTTTTGTGCAATTTGATTCTCTTTGTCAATGACGGTTAATGTCTATGTGAATTAATTGAGAAATGAAATTAGTACAGATGTACTATTTTTGTCGAACACACCATGTCCACTACTAAACATCGCATAATTTCTACGGCTATTGTCCTGTTCAATCAGCGAGGATTCATGAATGTGACCATGCGTGATCTGGCTCAGGAACTGGATATCAGTCTTGGAAATCTCACCTACCATTTCAAGAGAAAGGATGAGCTTGTTGAGACCATTCATCAATGTTTGATCGATGAGCGAAATGCTTTGCTCGAAACGGTTCAAGTAGCTCCGAGCATTACTAACATCCATGCTCAACTGCATCCGCTTATGGAATTATATGAAAAATATCGCTTTTTCTATCTGGATATTTTGGAAGTGATGCGGGCCTACCCGGACATTGCGCGGAGACACCGCGAACATATTTCCAATCAGATACGCTACATCCGTGCTATCATCGACTATTCTGTCGGCACAGGCAATATGCTTCCCGAATCACGGAAAGGTCAGTATGATATGTTGGCCGAGACTGTGTGCCTCATGCTTACCTACTGGCTTTCACAACACACCGTGCGCGGCAGGGAAGGCAGTTTTCTCAACGATGCCCGCGAGGCGATGTGGAATCTTGTATTTCCGTTGTTGACAACGAAGGGTAAGGCTGCTTTTGAAGGGGGAGTGAGAGTTTAATTCAAGGTTTTATTTCGGTTCGAATAATCAAATGACAACATCACATGCAACCCATC
>JBFYQB010000467.1:0-5320 GCA_041302955.1 Flavobacteriales bacterium | reverse complement strand
GCGTATGCTTTGACCAAAGCCATAGCTGCGCCACGGTCGTTAAGACTGCCATCGGCTCTGAACAGGATGGCCTCCAAGCTGTCAATCACGGCCAGTTTGGCGGCATCCACTTCGGTTTTGGCATCCTTATCGCCACAGGAAGAGGCCAATACGGCAACAGCCAGCAGTATCAGGAACGAACGCATGGAATGTATGACAGTGCCCAACCTTAGTCGTTGAGCATCACTGGCATCACCAACATCAGCACCTGCTCGCCCTCGATGGCGGATTCGGCAGGAAGCAGGATGCCAGCACGGTTGGGCTCAGACATTTCGAGCACCACTTCGTCCGTTTCCAAGTTGGCAAGCATCTCTACAAGAAAACGTGAGTTGAACCCGATGGCCATGTCGTTGCCCTTGTATGAACACGTGAGGCGCTCATCTGCATTGTTGGAGAAATCAGGGTCTTCGGCCGAAACGCGAAGCTCGCTGCCGGCTATCTTGAGGCGTACCTGATGGGTGGTCTTGTTGGAGAAGAAGGAAACCCTTTTCACTGAATTCAGGAATGCCACACGATTAATGGTCAACGCATTGGGGTTCTGCTTCGGAATAACTGCTTCATAGTTCGGATAACGACCGTCTATGAGACGGCAGGTAAGTGTCACCTCGCCAAAAGTGAAGCGGGCATTGGTGTCATTGTAAGTTACAGTAACGTCCGATTCCTCAGCGGCAAGCACATTCTTGAGCAGGTTCAATGGCTTCTTGGGCATGATGAAACTGGCACCTTGATCAGCACTCGCGTCAGAACGTGTGTATTTCACCAGCTTGTGTGCATCGGTGGCCACAAAGCTCAGGCCGTCCTCCTTCAGCTCAAAGTAAACGCCTGACATCACTGGACGAAGCTCATCGTTTCCAGTGGCAAACACGGTTTTGGAGATGGCACGGGCCAACAGATCGGACGGTACTGTGACCGCAGAAGCGCTGGCGAGTTCCGGTGCGTTCGGAAAATCCTCGCCACTAAGAGCAGCTACATTGTATTCACCATACTCCGAATTGAGTTTTACAGCCTTGCTGTCCTTGTTCACACTGAAAGTGATAGGCGAATCGGGGAAGCTTTTCAACAGATCGAGAAGAATACGCGCAGGCACAGCCACTACTCCACTGTCCTTTGAAGTGATCTGCAAGGTGGTGGTCATGGTGGTCTCCAGATCCGAAGCAGACACGGTCAATGTGTTCTCACCGATGGTGAAAAGGAAGTTGTCGAGAATGGGCAGCGTGTTGTTCGAATTTATGACACCACTGACGGCCTGCAGATTCTTAACAAGCAACTGACTGGAAACAATGAACTTCATGTGTTTTTATTTTATGGATTCGGCCTGTGGCAGGGGGTTTGCACCATCCTCACGGACCAATGTGACTTTTTTTATGAGGGACGCAAATATAGCCGAACCTCCACGACCCTTCTTGCGCAGAATTGAAAAAGTATGGGTCACTTCTTCTGCTGCGATCCCGGTTTCAGGAACCTACTGAAATCGACCGTCAGGCGATCGAATGAAAAATATTGCGCCAGCACGATCTCCTTTTCATTTCCATTGACCACTGCATGCATCTTGTCAGGATCCCATTCCATTGGTCCACCATTGAAATCCTCCGCATCCGGATCGGCTGGAATCCTGTAGGTGGTTATGGAACGCACACGGCCACCGGGCTCAGTGAGTTTAATGTTGTAGAACCAACGCGAATTGACAATGCTATCCACCCTATGCTGCGCATATTGCTGTATGCCTTCAAAACGAATGTTGTCGTAGCCCAGCAAGTAGCGCATCAGTTCCACGGTGTCAAAATCAGCTATCTGCTGCGGTGGATTGAGTGTGGACAGCGAATACTTGCCTTCCTTGCTTCGCGTCACCTTGAATGATTTCTCAGGATACTCCTGATAATCGATCTGCAGCTCAGCGATCTGCGGCAATCGGTTTGCAAACACCTCCGTGTCGCGCCATACCAATGGGTCGGTCACGTAGCGCGAGGTCAGATAACCATTGAAACCGGGAATGTGGCAGATGAAAGGCGTACTGCTGCCTTCCAGAAGCATGTAGGTGCCCATGTTGTCGTTAGTGGCATCGCCCACATAGTAGGTCTTCACGCGGTCATCACCCTCATAGATCTCCACCTTTACCGATTTGCCCGCCAGTAATTTCACAATGTTGTTGTGTGCCGATTGGGCCACTGGGGCTTTCATCTCCACGCGGTAGATGGTCTTCAACAGCACATCTATAAGATCCTTCCGCACTTTCTGCCCACCTTCAAGTTCCCAAACAATTGCACTCTTCCTATTCAACAACACCTTTCGGCCATACTTGTCTGCCAAGAAGATGCGCGTGATACTTGCCGTATCCTCTACTGCAAAATCATGCATGGCCTCCTTCATAGTGCCGTTGCCACGCTGCTGATAAACATAGTATGCAACAGCCGCAAGAAGCAATAAGATAACAAGGCCTATGATGTTCTTTTTCATTTGATTGAACTAAAAAGTGATACATGCGTCCCCCAAATGGAGACCTTATCAATTTGCATACTTCCGCTTTCGGAAATAAGCATTCAACAGCCCGAACAGCAGCAGCAGAACTATAGGAAGCACCACATTGACCGCCTGCCATGCCGATCTCTCAGACTCAATGCGTTTCCTGTCCAACAGCCTGATCTCCAAAGCCCGGGAACGTATGGCAGTCATGCCCACATCATCACAAAGGAAATTGACCGCATTGAGGAGAAACTTTCCATTACCGTACATCTGTTGCGAAAAACGGTCGAACCCGACAGCCATATAGGTTCCATCAGCATTCACATGGTTGCGTATCACATCTCCATCCGACACAACTATCATCTTCGTTTCGGCTCCTGCATCCTTGTAGGCTATTTCCTTACTGTCGCGAATCTGGGGTGGCAGCCTGTTCTTGAAAACACTCTCAAACTTGCCTTCCAAAAGCACCGCTACAGGCAGATGGCGCTGATTGAACTGCTCGGGCTTTGGTTCTTGCAACATGGTCTCCAGGCTCACACGCACAGGAGTACGCAATGCCCTCGAACGCTCTGATGTGCTCAGCAGTACGGTCTTCCTTATCCCTTTCACCGAAATGGTATCAATGCTGGATGCAAATTCGAACTTGATGCCATTGAGATTCTTCACCACTGGATGCTCACTCTGCGGGATGATGATCGGAAAATAGACCCATGGTTGCAGCGCCCACTGCAACTGGTCGCCAACATATCCCGATGGTCCAGGGATACTTGCACATCGGGCATCTTGCAACAGATCGGTGTTCACGCGCACCCCATACTTGAAGAGCATCTCCTCCAAATTGACCGAAATAGGCAGCGCCAATGTTGAAGGTGCATATTGAAGGCTGTCCATGTTGCAGAGCAATGGCTCAATAAGCCATAGTACACGTCCACCATACATCACATACTGATCGATGATGAACTGATCCTGATCGCTAAAGGTGGAATCTGGCTTGGCCACTATGATGGCCTTATACTTCGGCCTCACCACGGTCTCGCCTTGTTGTTCGATGCGATCGACCAAGCTGTTCAATCGGCCTTTTATCTCTACTCGGTCCACGCGATAATACTCGGCCAGCGAACGGGACATATCAGCTACTTGCCTTGCGGACAATTCATTGTGTCCTTCAATGAAAGCTATGCTCTCAGCCCGCTCGGCACTTGCCTTGCGAATGGCATTGGTTATCTCATACTCCAGATCTTCAATCGAACTATTGAGCATCTGCTCTGGAGCAGCCCCCATCTGACTTTTCAACAACTGCAATGGCACCTGCCTGGCCTTGTAGGTGAGTACGGCCCCAGGAAATATGAGCTTCTGCTCTACCCCATCGTTCTCCTTTATCTGAATGTTGGTGGGCGCAATACCTTCTTTAGCCAACTGCCGATACAGGTCATTCCGGCTCTTTTCATCCGGCTGATCGCTTGGATTGATGAACTCATATTCTATACGATTTCCACTCAATGCCCTGAATTCATCCAAGGTTTCGCGTGTGCGGTCGCGCAACCTTCTGAATCCCGCTGGCAGTTCGCCATCCAGATACACCTTCACATAGACAACATCATCCAGCCCTTGAAGCAGATACTTGGATGTTGATGTCAGTGTATAGCGCTTCTCTGTCGTAAGGTCGAAGCGGGCAAAGAAGAAACCACTTAGGAAATTGAGCACCACGATAATGCCCAGCAATATGAACAACTGCAATATGTCGCGATAGCGTGCTCCCATCACCATTTTCTGCTTTCAAGCACTGTTCGGGTCATAGCAATGAAAATGGCAATGAGACTGAAGAAATACACCACATCACGTGTGTCCACCACACCCCGACTAAGGCTACTGTAATGGCTATTGATGCCTATTTTGAGAAGCATGAAATCCCATGTGCCAAGAAATTGGAACTGAGCGATCGACTCAATACCGATCCATAATGCCCAGCACAGAAATACCGAAAGAATGAAGCTGATTATCTGATTGCCACTGACCGATGAGCTGAAAATACCGATAGCAGTAAAAGCACCGCCAAGCAAAAGAAGCCCGATATAAGAACCCCACATGCTTCCTGTATCAATATTGCCGGTAGGATTGCCGAGCCTATATATTGAGAAATAATAGACCAATGTGGGCAGCAATGAGAACAGGACCAGAAATACCCCTGCGAGATACTTGGCCATGATGATCTGGATCTCACTTATGGGGCGTGTATGCAACAGCTCAATCGTACCAGAACTCTTCTCATCAGCAAAACTGCGCATGGTGATGGCAGGTATGAGAAACAGAAATACCCATGGGGCAACGGTGAACAATGTGCTGAGGTCGGCATAGCCGTTCTCAAGTACATTGGCCTCGGTTGGCAACACCCACATAAAGAGCCCAACAAAAAGAAGGAACACACCAATGACGATGTATCCAATAAGCGAATTGAGGAATCCGTGAATCTCTTTTAGAAGCAGTGCGCGCATCGAAGGCGCGAATTTACATCATCACCAAGGAAGGAACCTTGCCAAAATGTTGGAGAATATTACAGTTCTGACTCTGCTATCTGCGCTTGAATAGTCGCTCGCTTGGCTGAGCCAACCACCATGTCCAAGCGATAAAAAGGAACTGGACAGGTAGGCGGATGTAAGCAGCAGTGGCACTTCCAATAGCCGGGTCATCACAAAACACATCCCAAACATGTAGCGGTAGAAAACAGAGCATCAACCCGAACGCTCCCCAAGCCGACCACCTACGTGACTTTGGAAAAAATAGCCCAACGCCAAAAATCACCTCCAAAATTCCCGAACTCCAA
>JBFYQB010000466.1:0-2879 GCA_041302955.1 Flavobacteriales bacterium | reverse complement strand
TTCCTAAATGGTCTGTGGAGGTTCCGCAACAATCTCGGAAGGTTCCGCAACGATCCGGGAAGGTTCCCCAATGATCGGGGAAGGTTCCGCAACGATCCGGGAAGGTTCCGCAACGATCTAGGAAGGTTCCTGAATGACCCAGGAGAGTTCCGCAACCATCTGGGGAGCTTCCGGAATGATCCAGGAATGTTCCTGAGTTAGCCCGGGAAGTCCCTCAGCGATCGGGGAATAAAATATCAACGATGCTCATCATCGTTGTCTTCATAGCTATCTGGCTCGGGACGAGGCGGAGTGCGGAGGACACGGATGAAAAAATAAGCGGTGATAGCGGTGACGAGCGACATGGTTGAAACCATGAGAATAAGTGCTATGGTGTTCATTTGGCGCGTTTAAGTCGGTTGCGGTATGCGATGAAGACAAGCGATGCAATGGCAAGGAAGGTGGCAAGCAGGAGCATACGGGCGCCATTGACATAGAAGAGTTTTTCGTTGAGCGCAGAAATGATGGCCGGATCCGTGGCTGCGGCTATCTGCTCGTGGAGCCCCGAATTGGTTATCTGTTTGATGAGCGAACCATTGTCGAGCGGCCAGCCAGTGCCAGACAGAAGGCTGGACTTGGCTGCCAGCCAGTCGTTGCCCTTGGGAGTGATGAGCGAGCCAAGGAAAACGAAGAGAAGAAGCACAGGTGTGATGAATTTGATGATGAACCTATAGATGGACGGCACTTGGATGTCGCCACCTTGGTTGATCTCCTTCCAGCCTTTGTCCATACCGAAGACCCAAGCGAACAGGATGGATTCGATGAGCGCGAAGACCACTAGGGAGACGGTGCCGGCCCAGTAATCGTATTCATCAAAAACACCTTGATTGAAAAAGAGAACAGTAGGAAGGCCAAGAACCAGAACGATAGCTCCGAAGGACCATGCGCCCTGTTTCTGCGTCCATTTGAACTCATCCCGCATGAAACCCATCCAAGGTGTGCCCATAGCGAGCGAGGAGGTGATGCCTGCGAAGAAGAGAAGTCCGAACCACATGACGCCTGCTACGGTGGCAAGGATGGGACCCCAATTGTTGAAGAGGTAGGGCATGGTTTGGAATGCCATGCCGAAGCCTGCATTCTCCTTCACCCAGTCGAGGCCGAGGTAGCCGGCAGCGATGGGGATGACGATGGAGGAACCGAGGACGACTTCCACAAATTCGTTCATGAAACCGGCTGATGCGGCATTGAGGGCGATGTCGTCCTTGGAGCGGATATAACTGGCGTAGCACTGGATGGAGCCCATGCCGAGCGATAGAGTGAAGAAGATCTGACCCGCAGCGGCAAGCCAGACCTTGGGGTTGAGGAGCGAGTCGAACTGGGGAGTCCAAAGGAAGTTGAGCCCTGCTATGGCACTGGCATCGGGATGTTCGGGCGTGGCACCGGATGTGCCGAGCGTAAGCCCACGGAAGGCGAGGAAGAAGCCGAAAAGGATGAGCATGGGCATGCCGATCTTGGCGGCCTTCTCGACCCCGTCAAGGCCCTTGGAAAGGATGAATGTGTTGAGCAGCAGGCAGAGTAGAAAGAAGATGATACCTTCGTAGGGGATGCCCGTGGTGGTCTGCATCACATCTACATATTGACCAAAGAAGGCGGCCACTTCTGTCTGGCCCATCCCTTGGAAGGTGCCTGCAAGCGAGTGCATTACGTAGGCCATGGTCCAACTCTCGATGTAGCAATAATAGGCGGCCACAGCGATGTTGGTGAAGATGCCGAACACGCCTATGTACTTCCAAAAGGAGCGTTTCGGGTCAAGGCTGTTGAGGATGAATGGGGTGCTATGGTCGCCATGTTTGCCACCGAAGCGGCCGGTGCTCCACTCGATCCAGAGGAGCGGAATGCCCATGAGCAGAAAGCAGACGAGGTAGGGGATTATGAAGGCTCCGCCTCCGTTGTTGATGGCCTGAACGGGAAATCGGAGAAAGTTACCGAGTCCTACCGCATTGCCTGCCATGGCCAAGATGAGTCCTACGCGCGAACCCCAAGCTTCTTTCTGTGACATAGACGAATATCAGATGTTATTGAATCGCTAAATGTAGATAATCACGTCAAAGTGCAAAGAGAATTGCAGGATCGAATTGGGAATCGGGAAGAATATAATGAACTACGTGAGCATGAAATTGAAAAATTAAGAGGGAAGAAATTGGACGGAGAAGTTTCTCAACTTGCGCAAAAAAAACGAGATGACCCCATTTGCTGCTGAACTCATAGGAACGATGCTCTTGCTGCTGTTGGGCGGTGGAGTGGTGGCCAATACCATCTTGGCACACACCAAAGGCTATGGTGGTGGATGGATTGTAATTGCAACGGGATGGGGGCTCGCAGTGTTCATTGGCGTCACGGTGGCAGCACCCTTTAGTGGAGCACATCTTAACCCTGCTGTAACCCTTGCGCTGGCGCTCAATGGCTCGTTTCCTTGGGCCGATGTGCTTGGCTTTGTCATCGCGCAGTTTGCTGGTGCAATGTTGGGGTCAACCCTTGTATGGCTTTTTTATCGAGGCCATTTTGTAGCTACGGCAGATAAGGATGCTAAGCTGGCCGTGTTCTGCACCGCTCCAGCCATACGTACATGGGGCAATAATTTTCTGTGCGAGGCGGTGGGGACTCTTGTGTTGGTGTATGCGGTGCTCCATGTTTCGACACCAGAGCTGATGCATAGCACTGGCGAAACCGTCAAAGTGGGCATGGGAGCATTAGGTGCGCTGCCGGTTTCGCTCATTGTGCTTGCCATCGGGCTTTCGCTTGGAGGAACAACAGGATATGCCATCAACCCTGCCCGTGACCTCGGCCCACGCATCATGCATTTTCTCCTCCCGGTAAGCATGAAGCGCGATAGCGACTGG
>JBFYQB010000465.1:0-3483 GCA_041302955.1 Flavobacteriales bacterium | reverse complement strand
CACGGGCGAAAGGCATACTTCCTCATGCTCCAAGGTGTCGGTCCAGTGCTGCATGGGCTGCGAGGCGAAGAAGAGCGCCACCTCGTTTTTCAGTGGCTGCTGGTCGGCATCGAGGATGCGTGCCTCCCAGTCGGGGCGGCCCGCCAGCTGGCAGAACCGTTTCCAGAACTTGGGCTCCAGCGCTCCGAGCGCCACGTGCCTGCCATCCGCGCAGCGATACCAGTTGTACGATGTCAATTGGCCCGAGAGGTAAGCATCATATCGGCCTGTGGCCCGCTCTTCGGCCAGGCGCAGGGCGTTGAGGTGGGGCAGGGCCGCGGTCATGGCCACATCCACATGCTGGCCCTGACCGGTGCGTTCGCGGTGCAGCAGGGCGGTGGTGGTGGCGTTGAGGGCCATCATAGACCCTCCGGCCACATCCGCCAACTGGGCCGTGGGCATGATGGGGTTGCCGTGTGCATCGCGCAGCCCGTCCAGCAGGCCTGAATAACTCAGATAATTGATGTCGTGGCCGGGCAGATGCGCCATCGGGCCCTGCTGGCCATAGCCTGTAATGGACACGAGAATGATGCGCGGGTTGGCCTCCTTGAGCGTGGCATAGCCCAGCCCGAAGGCCTCCATCACCCCGGGGCGAAACTGCTCGATGACCACATCCATCTCTTTCACCAGTTGCAGCACCAGCGCCCGGCCCGCCTCGCTGCGATAGTCGAGGGCGAGGCTCCGCTTGCCTGCGTTGAGAGCTGCGTGATAGACCGACAGGCCGTCTGCCAGCGGAGGATAATCGCGGATAGGGTCGGGCGATGCGGGGTCTTCCAGCTTCACCACTTCGGCCCCTTGCTGCGCCATCCATAGCGTGGCCAGCGGACCGGGCAGCAGTTTGCTGAGGTCCAGGATGCGATAGCCCGCCAAGGGACCTTCCAGCGCAGGGCGAATGGCCGCGGGGGCCGAAGGCTGCTGGGCGTCATACCTGCGGAAACACTTGGCAAACCGCATCATCTCGGCTATGTCGCTCACCTTCACCTTGCCGGTCATCAGGGCCATCTGCGGGTTCAGGTCGCCCGTTTCGAGGCGCACATAGGTCTCGGGCTTGGCCGTAACGATGCACGATGGCTGCCCTATCAGGCCCTCGGCCACGGTGCATTGCCCGTTGGCTATGCTCACGGTGCGCAGCAGCTCATCGCCAAGGCAGAAATGGAACACGGTGGCATAGCCAACAGCCTTGTCGGCCCGGAAGCGCGCAGGGATGGTGGCGAAAAGCTGATGGACGGTAACGGTGGACAAGGAGCGCTATGTTGGGAGAATCAGACCGAAGCACAGAAGGAGCGCAGCACGCATGGGCATCTGCGGACTCCTACCGTGGGCACGAAGATAGGGGCCGGGAAAATGCGCCAAAGGAGGAATGCGACACACGGGCAATAGCAATGGGAACACTTTTTTTTCGATGAACATGTCTTGGTAAATGTCAATCCAGTATATTTGATCTATGAAGATGATGGAAACATATCTTTATAAGGTGTCAGGGCCGCAAAGTAATTGCCCTGAGCATTTCGATTCTGTTGCGCGCAGCGTTACTTCAAAAGGCATTGTTTCCACATCTCCTTGGTGCCTTTCCAGCTTAGTGGTTTATGTTGGGATAAACGGAGCACTTCTTTCCATCAAGCGATCTTTTCTTCCACAGAATAACGTTGCTGCGCAGCGCAAGCGATCTTTTCTTCCGCAGAATAACGTTACTGCGCAGTGCAGCAGATCTTTTCTTCCGCAGAAAAACGTTGCTACGCAGCGCAGCAGATCTTTTCTTCCGCAGAATAACGTTGCTACGCAGCGCAACAGATCTTTTCTTCCGCAGAATAACGTTGCTACGGAGCGCAACAGATCTTTTCTTCCGAAAAATAACGTTGCTGCGCAGCGCAACAGATCTTATCTGTTACACAGCAACTGGTGTGTCTCCTGCCCTGTAGGGCATCGGCCACGAGAGCCGGATGAACGGGTATGCTAGGCCGTAGGCCTTATACCTTTTGATCTTCAACTTTTAGTTCACACCTAATAATCAACAGTCATGAACAAGAAAAAGCATTACCTGCCGACCCAAGAGTCTGCACGCATCACTTGGCTCAACAACTTTGCCCTTAAACTGAGCGCCTACGCTGCTCAGTTTGGCATTACGGCCGCGGAACTCACTCTTATTACCAACGCGGCCGTGTTCTATGCCTACGTCATCGGACGCATAGAGGCCGCCAAGGCCGAGGTGGGCAGCTTGGTGGCATACAAGAAGAGGCTTTCTTTCAGCACTGATAATGTGCCACTCGGCCCAGTGCCACAACCTGAACTGCCTCCAGAGCCTACGGCCGTGCCTGGTGGCATTTTCAATGTGGTGGCCCGCATCGTTGCCGACATCAAGAACCACTCTTCCTATTCAACTACAATAGGCGAGGACCTTGGTATCATTGGCGAAGAGACCTCTACGCAAGATCCGGCCCTGCTCAAACCGGTGCTCAAGGTGAAACTCAGCACAGGCGGCCATCCGCAATTGAGCTGGGTGAAGAAAGGGGCCGATTTCACCAATGTTTATGTAGACCGCGGCACAGGCTTCACTTTCCTCCGCTCGGTGAAGGGTAACAAGGTGATCGACAATCATCCTCTGCCCACTGGTGGTGCGACCACTCCGGTTCCACCAACACCTCCTGCAGGAGACAGCGGTACCCGCCCCACCACTGCCAATGCGGCCGTGTGGCGCTATCGCATAGTGTATGTGAAGGATGATGCGGAAACAGGCGATTACTCCGATCCGGTTAGTGTGGCCGTTGGCCAGCTCTGAGCCATCGAGTGATGAAACAATCCGCGGATGCCGAAAAGCTGTGAGTTTTCACCCAAGCCCCGCCACCTTCCAAGGTTGGCGGGGCTTCTGTTTTGTGGTCACGGCAAAGCCTACTAATCCCTCGCCTTCACATCCAGCGCATCCCTCAGGCCATTGCCCACGAGGGTGAAGGCCAGCACCATCAGCAGGATGGCCGCACCGGGCACTACGGCCAGATAGGCCTTGTTCATGATGATGTAGCCATAATGGTCCTTGATCATGCTGCCCCACGAGGCGATGGGTGGTTGTGCCCCGATGCCCAGGAAGCTGAGCCCCGCCTCGATAAGGATGGCCGAGGCGAAGTTGGCGGCCGAGATGACGATGACCGGCCCCATGATGTTGGGCAATATGTGGCGCACAATGGTGCGGAACCCTCCGAAACCCAAGGCGCGGCAGGCCTCTACGAACTCCTTCTCGCGGATGGCGAGTATCTGCCCACGCACAATGCGCGCCACCTCTACCCACATGGCCATGCCCACCGCCACGAACACCTGCCAGAAGCCTTTGCCCATGGCAAGCGTGATGGCGATGACCAGCAGCAGCAGCGGTATGGACCACACCACCGTTACGAACCACATCACCACCTTGTCCACCCACCCACGGAAGAACCCCGCCACCGCCCCCAGTGC
>JBFYQB010000464.1:0-3100 GCA_041302955.1 Flavobacteriales bacterium | reverse complement strand
TTTTTCCCAAAAACCACATTCCTTACCTTTGGTCAAAATTCCACTGTCATGAAGAGCGAACTGACCACAACGGCCATTCTGGAGGTGCTTCGGTCGCAGCGGCCATTGTTGCGCGATCAATTCCATGTGCGGGAGATCGGCATATTCGGCTCCTTTGCCCGGGGCGAGGCCACTGCCAAAAGTGACATCGATTTTCTTGTGACCATAGATGCCCCGCTTGAAGAGTACCGCCAATGCAAAGAGGCTTTGCATCGCCACCTGAAGCGCACCTTTGGCAGGGAAGTGGACCTTGCCAATCCACGGTCGCTCAAACCGCACTATCGGCAGAACATTCTTTCGCAGGCCATCTATGCTTAAGGATACGGACCGGGCCAATATCCATGAGGTGCTCTATGCCATTGGGCATATCGAACAATACCTGAGCAGCACCGTCACACTCGATGACCTCCTTGGCAATACGATGGTGTATGATGCCGTGATGATGAACTTCATCCTTATCGGTGAGGCCTGCAAGCGATTGAGCAAGGAATTGAAGACAAGCATTCCGCAGGTGGACTGGAAAGGACTGAACGGCTATAGGAACTTCATAGCCCACGAGTATTTTGGGATTGACGAGAACATAGTGTGGGGCGCCATCAAGATTGAATTGCCGAAGTTGAAACAGGAATTGGAGGGCATTCTAAAAGGCGGATGACCTTGGCCGACCAAGTGTTCTCCAATGCGCTCGTAGAAGCGTTCCCCCGAAGTCTCTCCGCAAGCACGGTATCTGTAAATTTGCACCATGCAACCCATCGTCATCCAACCAAAGAACAGTTCAGAGCAGAAGTTCATCAGCGAACTTCTTGGCAAACTCGGCATCCGCTCCACGGCCCTGTCCGAAGAGCTTGCCGAGGATATCGGCCTTGGCATTTTGATGCGTGAGGCCAACACCGCAGAACGTGTGGATGAAGCAGAGGTAATGCGCAAGCTCAAAGGCAAATGAAGGTCGCATACCTTGCCAAGTTCAGCAAGGACCTTGACAAGCTGAGGCAGGCCAAGGACAAGGAGGCCATACTGCGCACCATCGAAGAGGTGAAACAGGCCACATCCCTCCCCCAACTTTCCGGTGTGAAAAAACTCAGTGGATTTCAAAATGCCTATCGCATGCGGTGTGGCCACTTCCGCATCGGCATTTTCTTAGAGGATGACACTGCTGTCTTCGCGCGGGTGGCACACCGAAAGGATATCTACGACATTTTTCCATAGGCGAGCGCTCCTTAAAGCATTCCCCATCAAAACCAAAAGGCCCCTCCATCTCGCGATGAAGGGGCCTTCGGGCATCAGGTTGGTGGTTTGTAAGTTCAGTCCACGGTCTCGTGGAGGAAAGAGTTGCCGCTGAGGCCGGTGCGCTTGTTGCCGTTCTCATCCTCGGTCTCTCCGACCGAGTAGCGCGACACGGTGCTCTCTGATGAATGGGGCACTTCGGCAAGGCTCACGTTTCTGCGTTTGTAGGCAGGCTCCTGCTCCAGCTCTACCAGGTTGCGCGGCTCGCGAAACTTGGCATTGGTCATCCGCAGACGGGCCAGACGCTCAGCATTCATACGCTCGGCATCTTCCATGCTGATGGCGTTGCGGTCGGCCTCCACATTGGCAGCGCGGGTCACGAGCGTTGGGCCGTTCTCGGCATCCATCGCAGGCTCTGCGCGCTTGGGCAGTTCCTCTTCGTCATACAGGTTGAAGGTCACCTTCTGCTCGGTCTCGAACAGCGGTGTCAGTTTTGGAAGTTCGAACTCGAACTCGGTGGCCTTCTCCTCGGCAAAGAAGGTCTGCTCCTCCTCCACTTCTTCTTCGGCCTCCATCACGATGTCCTCATCGATCACCTCATCCACCATCACTTCTTCCTGCTGTGCAATGAAGGTCTCCTCTTCCAGTGTTTCGTTCACCACGAACTGATCGGCATCGTTCACCTCATTGATGAAATCCTGCTTCAGCTCGGTCACGGTGTCGAAAAAGGTAGGCGCTTCCACCTTCACCTGCTCGGCCACAATGGTGTCTTCCAGTTGGTACACCACTTTGGTGTCGTCCTGCTTTGTCTCGAATAGATTGCTCTGCGCCACGGTGTCGTTGCTCAGGTTCTGCAAGCCTTTGTTGAGCAGCACAGGGCGGGCTGTGAACTCGGTGGCAGCCGTAGCGGCCGATACGTTGGCCACAGGCGCAACATGGGTAGGCGCAGCGCTGGTGGTCTGCACCGCTTTGTTCTCCGTGAGCTGATGCACCACACGGTTCTCGCGGCCTTGTATCTCGTGAGTCTTCTCGTTGGTGAAGCCCGTGGCGATCACAGTAACGTTGATGGTATCGCCAAGCGCCTCGTCATAGCCGTTACCCCAGATGATGTCGGCAGTCATACCGGCCTCCTCTTGGATGAAATCGGTGATCTCGGTCACCTCGTCCATCGTCACCTCGTCCGATCCGCTGCTGATGTAAAGCAGGATGTTGCTTGCACCGAAGATGTTGTTGTCGTTGAGCAGTGGCGATGCCAGAGCGCGGGTCACAGCCTCGGTGGCGCGGTTGGCGCCCGATGCCGTTGCCGATCCCATGATGGCCACACCAGAGTTGGTCATCACCGTACGGACGTCCTCAAAGTCAACGTTCACATAGCCTTCCACAGTGATGATCTCGGCAATGCCTTTGGCGGCAATGGTCAGGATATCGTCCGCTTGGTTGAATGCCTCGCCCAGCTTCAGGTTGCCGTACATCTCGCGCAGCTTGTCGTTGCAGATGACGAGCACGGTGTCCACATGCTTCTTCAGTTCGTCCAGACCAAGGTCGGCCTGCACTTTCCTTTTCTTGCCTTCAAATGCGAACGGCACAGTGACGATGCCCACGGTGAGGATGCCCATTTCGCGAGCGGCCTCAGCGATAACAGGTGCAGCACCAGTACCCGTGCCACCGCCCATACCAGCGGTGATGAACACCATCTTGGTATTGTTGCCCAGCACTTCTTTGATCTCGTCAAGGGTTTCGATGGCGGCATTGCGACCCACTTCGGCCTTGGCTCCTGCACCACGACCTTCCGTAAGGCTCGACCCAAGGGCGATCTTCTTCGGCACAGGGCTCATGT
>JBFYQB010000463.1:0-2925 GCA_041302955.1 Flavobacteriales bacterium | reverse complement strand
GTATTGACACCTGTGTAACAGGCCTGCATCTGAATCTGCGGATAATGGATGCCAGGTTCGTAGTCGAGGAATTGGCGGGCGAGGAATCTGCTGCATGCCTGCCATGGTTGCCACATCACCTGTGTGAAAAAGCTGACCACCATGGCGCGCATCCGAAAGTTGATGTAGCCCGTTTGCACCAAGCACCGCATTACTGCATCTACCAGTGGAAAACCTGTTCGCCCTTGCTCCCAGGCCGATATTAGGTCTGCTCGAAAAGGTTTGTCCAGTGCATCGAACGCCACATTGAAACTTTCACATTCAATGCGCTCCTCTCGTTCAAATTTTTGAATGAAATGGCAGTGCCAGTAGAGCCGCGAGCGGAATTGGTGCAGATCTCTGCGTGCTGCCCCTTCCTGCCCAGCAGCGTTAATCATTGTTTGATACACCTGCCTCATACTGATATTACCCCAAGCGAGAGAGGGCGATATGCGACTGCAATGCTCCCTTGACCCCGAAGGTTTGGAGATGTTTCTCCCGTAGCCGATGTGTCTTTTTGAGAGAAAGGTCTGCATCGTCTTCCACGCTTCCATTTCTCCACCCCTCTGAAATTCGGGATCTGATTGCGACCATTTATCACGCAATTCACTGGGCAGTTTGAAATGTGATGCTTCTTCCCAATCTAAACCATTCAATCGGCTGATGTCAACAGGGTGCTGCGGCAGATGCATGGTCCGTGTCCATAACTCCGCCCAGTCGCCACGGTTAGGCAGTCTGCGTACCACGCCATTGGACTGAAATTCCTGCCATTCAATATTCTTCTTCCGCAATAGATCCGTTACTTCAAGGTCGCGGTCATAGGTGAGACGCGTTCCCGTCTCTTCGTGACTAAGTATTCGGACGATGGGGAGTTTTTCGCACAGCATCTGAAAAAAGGGAACTGCATCTGCATGGCACACATGAAGTTTCAGCCCTAGCGGATGTAGGCGGACATGCATATCGATGAGTGATTGCCGAACGAATCGCCAATGACGTTTATCGCTATCCTCAGCATTCAGCAGCGCGGGTTCGAACAGATAAAGCAATAATGTCGGAATTCCTGTCTGCACGGCCTTGGCCAGTGGAGCGTGATCGCTCAGCCGCAGATCCCGTTTGAACCAAACTACCTGAACACTATCTTCCGAAATCATGGCAGGAGAACAGTGTAGAGAGGGAATTGTTGAAGTATGTTTTTTTCGTTGTTTTTCAACACCTATAAGGTTAAGTAGTGAATCTAAATATTTGAAAAACAATGCTATAGATAACATTGTCAACACTGTCAGAGCATGTTGATGCCATCATTTGATTTTCGTCAAGCAGTAAGAGCAGTGATATGCCCCATCTTTGCGGAGTGAACGCTCACTCCGTCTAATATGGCAACTGCAACTCTAACCACCGATAAGCGTCAGGCCATCATGGAGGCCACGCTAGACCTCGTTTCCAAACATGGCTTTGAAGGCACGAGCACTGCGCTCATTGCCAAGGAGGCCAACGTAGGCATGGGCACGCTTTATCGCTATTTCGAGACCAAGGAAGAACTCTTCAAGGAGATGTTCATCCATCAGCGTGAGAAGCTCATCGGCATCATCATCAGCGGCATTGTTGGGGGTGAGACCACCATCTATGGCCAGTTTGCAGCCATCGTACGTGCGCTGACCACCTATTACACGAATCACCGGGTAGAGTTCGAGTTCCTACAACGCTACTCCGATTCATCCTATATGAAAGAGAGCTACTTGGACGAGAGTGCCATCATTCTCTCGCCCATTGCTCATATTCTAAGCAGTGGTGGGGAAGATTTCCGCTTCAAAGCGTTGCCTACACACATCATTTTCGCCATGGTATATGGCCCTATGATCTCCATCATTCAGCTCCTGCATCAGGAAAAAGTGACCATGACGGATGAAATGCTCGAGAGCATCACCCTGTCGCTTTGGAATTCCATTACCGAACAACGTTGATCTTCAATTTCTAAACCCCACACCATGAGCGAAGTACTGGTTGAAAAAACGATCTCTAAGCCAAAGGCTGCTGAATTCGCAGATGCGTTCACCAAGCGCAGACCGTATGCCCACGTTACCAATGGACGTATGGAGAACGGAGCTTTCCGTTTCGAGATAGAACGTTCGGAGGTGGAGAGCGAAGACGTGTTCGAGGAGGATATGGTGCTGCTCTCGTTCCACATCTCCTACATGCCACACATCGACAGCATCCTGAAGGAGTTCGGGCTGTATGCCGACAAGGAGTTCTTCATCACCGAGGCCAAGGATGTGATTGCTGTGAGTGAGAACCATCAGAACGAGCAGGGTGGCGGCAAGATGAGTTTCCAAAGTTGGTTTCACAACATCCCAGAAAGCATTCTGGCAGTGAACGACCGTGCGGAGATCGTGTTGGCCATTCACCCTGAGAAGGTTGATTCCACTGGACTTGGCCGCAAGTACACCATCGCGGGCTACATCCACGCCAACAACTTCGATTTCCAACCCTACGGTGACGACCGCATTGAGAAGGGCTACTACTACAACATTCTCCGCGTGAGCGAGAAGATTGTCAATGGCGACAAGATCTACCGCAGAAAGAAGATATTCTCATTGATGTTCTCTATTCTGCACCATCTGGTCTATAAGAACGGGGTGAATTTCTGCTTTGCCTGCATGGGTAAGGAGAATCAGAGCATTAAGGAGGCGTTGCACCGCAGTTCAGTGTTCCATGGTGAACATTACGAGCGGTTGCCGTTCACCGTTTATTCAAAGGTGAACCGTTTCTACGGTAGTAAGAGCGAGTTCGCCAATTGTGTGGACATCACCGATGACGAGGCCAAGCTGCGTGAGTATTACACGTTGATGCACGAGAAGCACAAAAAGTTCCTGTTCTACCACCTGCTCACCGTTGACATCTTCCTGGACT
>JBFYQB010000462.1:0-5373 GCA_041302955.1 Flavobacteriales bacterium | reverse complement strand
ACCATCATGTGACCTCGTTGCGCGATGTGATGCAGCTGCTCTGAACTGCTCTTGATAGCAAAAGCATCTCCATTAATTTGCAATGAATACCGAGGCGATGCAAGGCAACTTGTACTGCCATGGCCGTTCTGCATCTGAACCAAGATCACCCTTCAATCATGAGAACACATCTACTTGCCATCCTGATGGCTTTCATTGGCCTGTCGCAGGCCCAAGGCCAACATTGCTGCCAAGGTTTTGAGGCAGCATTCACATTTGAACATGCCAACAATCCCCTTGGCCTGATTGTGCACAACACCTCGTCAGGCGAATGGACCACCGTGAGTTGGAACTTTGGGGACGGCCAAACAAGCAGTGGCCCGAATGCAGACCATCTTTATGCTGAGCCCGGCCTCTATCAGGTCTGCATGGTGATAGAGAACAACCAAGGCTGCCGAAGCGAACTGTGTCGTGACATTGCGGTGAATATTGACGGGAACCCCTGTGGCGAATTCGTTGCCGACTTCAGTCATCAGGTCAATGTGGAGAATCTTACCGTCTCGTTCACCAGCATCTCTGCGGCCGAAAATCACATGTGGCATTTTGGCGATGGCGCTACTAGTTACGACTCAAGCCCTGAGCATCAGTACGAGGAACCGGGCGTGTATCAGGTATGTATGGTCATTGAAGATATGGGTGTTTGCCACAGCGAATATTGCCGCGAAGTATGCGTAGAGGATCTTAACCCATGTGCGGAGTTTGAGGTGGGTTTCTCATCGGTGCTCAGTCAAGTATCGCCTCTTCAGGTCAATTTCAATGGGGACTATACTGGAAACATGGATGCCATCGTGTGGCATTTTGGTGATGGTACCTCGTCCAATGCCGAACACCCTGAACATGCCTATGCCGAACCAGGCATCTATGAGGTATGCCTTGTGGGCGAGAACGAGCAGGGATGCCGCAGCGAGGTATGCCGCACCATCACTGTGGGCGAGCAGCCAGAGCCTTGTCAGAACTTCGAGGCAGGGTTCGCTTTCTCCCATGCTAACAATCCGCTGGGTATCATCTTCGACAACAACTCTACTGGCGAATGGAGCTTCATCGTTTGGAACTTCGGGGATGGCGAGACTGCTGATGGATTGAATCCCGACCATCTGTATGACACTCCAGGCCTGTATGAGGTGTGTGTGGTGATCGAAAATGAGGCAGGCTGCCGCAGCGAATTCTGCATGAATGTGCCTGTCAACATTCAAGAGGATCCGTGCACTGGGTTCGTGGCCGACTTTGCCCACGAGGCTGCACAAGGTGGACTTACGGTCCATTTCAGCGACATCTCGGAGGTCGAATCCCAGTTCCACATCTGGCATTTTGGCGATGGCAGCGTATCGGACGACAGCAACCCGAACCACACCTATGCAGAGCCGGGCATCTATCAGGTGTGCATGGTCTTGGAAAATGATATTTGCCGTAGCGAATATTGCATCTCCATCGTGGTGGGCGAACTGCCCGACCCATGTCTTGGCTTCGAGGCAGGATTCGCCTATGAGGTGAACCTGAGCGAGGGCGGGATCCATTTCCAGAATCTGTCTTCAGACGGTGCGACAAGCTTCCATTGGAATTTTGGCGATGGCAGCATGTCCGATGATGCCACTCCTGTGCACGAATTCGTAGCCACCGGCCTGCAGAACGTATGTCTGCGTGTGGAGAACGAAGCGGGCTGCGTGGCCGAGTTCTGTATGAATGTACATGTGCCGGTCTACTACTTCCATATGGTGAATCCTTTGGCCGTGGAGCCTATTGCTGTCGGTGAGGAAAACAGCCTGGAGCTGTTTCCCAACCCGTTCACCGATGTTGTGCGATTCGCTACCACTGCGGCCTGCCAAGTGGAGGTGATGGATATGCAGGGCCTCATGGTATTCTCCAAAGGCGCAGTGCTCGGTGGTTCCATCGACCTCGCCACCCTTAGCCGCGGTCTCTATCTGCTGCGCACCACTGCACCGGACGGAACCGTTCGCACCGCAAGGGCTGTGAAGCGTTAAGATCATCTCATTGCTGAGAAAAGCCGCTCTCCGAACATCGGAGAGCGGCTTTTTTTGTTCGGAATAGAACTCTGGAGAATGATCATTCTCAAGGCTCAAACTCCAGTGGGCAGCCTTCCAATGATCATTTCCTGCGCGCCAACTCCAGTAGTAGGCCTTCCGATGATCATTTCCCATGCTCCAACTCCAGAAAGAATGCTGTCGATATCCGTAGAGGGCCTACCCACTCCAGTAGTTCCCCTTCCATAGGCCACAGAAGGCCTCCAACTGCAGTGGTGAGGCATCTGATAGCGTCATACCCCCCACCAACTCGGGTGGGCATGCCCTCTATGGATATCGGATGCCTCGCCACTGCAGTGGAAATGCGGCATAAATGCGGCAGAACAGAATAAAAAGAAGAACCCGCCCCAGATTTCTCCAAGGCGGGTTCTCAATTCAGTAGTGTCAGACTTCCAAAGTCTGACAAAGCTCACTTAGGGAAAAATCGAGTAGATGTCCTTACGATGGGCCACCGTGATGAATCGGAGAGTGTCGGGAGAAATGACTTCGACCCCGACACGATAATCCCCGGCTCTAATTCGATAATAGCTGCTGTATCCTGTCAATTTCTTAAGGTTCGGAATATCGGCAAGGGTATTCGCAAGCTCTACCGAAATGATCACACGTTTCAATCGGGTCTTCACAGAAGCATCCTTGAGTTTCCGCAGTGCTTTCTCGAACGACTGGTCAAACTCAACGGTCATCCTTTGCCGGACAAAAGCTGCATGATGCTGTCTTTGGAGACGGTCTTCCCAGTCTTCTCTCTATCCATCATGCTGCCGAGCATCAGGTCTTCCAACTGGCTGTCTGTGATGGCAGTGACCTCAGCACCCAGCCGTTTGGCCAGCTCTGCGAGAATACGGGAGTTCTTGTTATCTGTATTGATGACGATCGCGCTCATGCAACAAAGTTAGCGAGTCTGTGGCAGCATGAAAAAACCGCCCCAGATTTCTCCAAGGCGGGTCTTTCAATTTTCATCTTTCCACTTTCAACTTTCAGAAGCAGCTTCCTTCTCCGTCCTATTCCTGAACATAAAACTTCGAGAAAGATGTTGCTGTCCTTGTTCACCTTGCCTGCAATAAGCGCAGCGATAACCAAAGGGCAAGAATGATACTCAAAGTCTCACAACCCGCGATGACCATACCGCGCCCTGGTCGGTGAGCACCACGGTGTAAATCCCTTTGGGGTGCCAGGAAAGGTCTATCTCGAAGGTTCCGTCCGTTGACCCGGAGAAGATTACCCGCCCTATAGCATCCATCATTTGGAAGCGGCAGGGCGTTGTCACATCGATCCTCACAAGGCCTTCCGTGGGGTTTGGAAATACGGTTGTGCTTGAAAGGAGCGATTCTGTTTCGACCGTAGGGATGATACAAGACCACTCGCTCACCGGATAGACCTGAACCTGATGCTCACGATAGCACATGAAATTACCGTTGCTTTCGAAGTGGTACATGGAGTTCAGGAACCCATGGCTATGGCCGATGCCCTCGATGGCCCATAGGTAAGTGCAGCCCGTTTCTAACGGATCACCACAGAACCATTGGCGTAAGCATGGCCGTCCGTTCACATCCACCATGTCCACCGAATCGACCACAAAGGGGAATTGCCCCATGTCCCAGAGCGTGTCACCAGCCAAGAGCGTGAAATCCAGATACAACTGTTCGTAATCCTCCCCAATCTGCGCAGTATAGTATTTGCCCTCTTCTGCCCTTATGAGTCCGGCAATTCCAGATGTGTCCACCATGCTGTTCGGGCACAGGGGATTTCCGCTGTTCGATGTGGGCTGTGAATTGAACATCCCATCGTATGCTATGATGTGATATTCTTTTCCGCCCTGTGTCAACTGACCGCTGATGTGGTAATTGAGCCACCATGTATCCCAGCAAGGAGGCATTAGCATGGATCGCTGTGCCCTCCATTCCGATGTCTCGTCCAATGGAAACGGCTGATAGGTCTGGGCATACAGACCGACATGCACCAGGATTACAAGCGTGGCCGTCAGCAACTTCTTCATGGGCATGAAGGTAGGACTTCACTGACCGCTTAAAATACTTGTTTAGAACGCAATAGAAAACCCGCCCCAGATTCCTCCAAGGCGGGTCCTTCAATTTTCATGTTTCTGCTTTCAACTTTCAGAAGCAGCTTCCTTCTCCGTCCTGTTCCGGAACACCATCTTCCCATCGAACACATCCAGCACGATGTCACTGTCCTTGCTCACCTTGCCAGCAAGGATCTCTTTGGAGAGTTCGTTCATCACATGGCGTTGGATGACGCGCTTGAGAGGCCGCGCACCGAACTGCGGGTCGTAGCCCAGTTGGGCGATCCATTCCACGCACTCCTCCGTGACATGGAAGCGGATGTCCATCTTCTTCAGCTGCTTGGCGAGGATGGCCAGTTGCAGGCGGGCGATGGCCGTCACGTTCTCGCGGGTCAGCGGGGTGAACATGATGATGTCGTCAATGCGGTTGAGAAACTCGGGACGCAGCGTCTTCTTCATCAGCTCGAATACCTCGTTGCGGGTCGATGCCATCACGCGGTCGCGGTCGGCCTCCTGCATGCCTTCCATCCGCTCCTGTATGATATGCGAACCAATGTTGGAGGTCATGATGATGATGGTGTTCTTGAAGTTCACCACGCGGCCCTTGTTGTCCGTCAGGCGGCCATCGTCCAGCACCTGCAATAGGATGTTGAACACATCGGGGTGCGCCTTCTCTATCTCGTCCAGCAGCACGATGCTGTAGGGTTTTCTGCGCACCGCCTCGGTGAGCTGTCCGCCCTCATCATAGCCCACGTATCCCGGAGGGGCACCCACGAGGCGGCTCACCGAGTGGCGCTCCTGATACTCGCTCATGTCGATGCGGGTCATGGCCGTGTCGCTGTTGAAGAGATACTCCGCGAGGGCCTTCGCCAACTCGGTCTTGCCTACTCCAGTGGTGCCGAGGAAGATGAAACTGCCGATGGGCTTCTTCTCGTCCTGCAACCCTGCGCGGCTCCTGCGCACCGCATCGCTTATGGCCCCGATGGCCTCTTCCTGCCCGATGACGCGCTGGTGCAGCTCGTCCTCCAAGCGCAGCAGCTTGGCGCGCTCGCTCTCCAGCATCTTGCTTACGGGGATGCCTGTCCAGCGGCTCACCACGTCAGCGATGTCCTCCGAATCGACCTCCTCCTTGATCATCGCGCTGTCGCCTTGCAGTTCGTGGAGCTGCTTCATGCTTTCCTCCAGTTGCACTTCGGCCTCCTTTATCTTGCCATAGCGCAGCTCGGCCACTTTGCCGTAGTCGCCTGCGCGCTCGGCCTGCTCGGCCTGTAGCTTGAA
>JBFYQB010000461.1:0-6079 GCA_041302955.1 Flavobacteriales bacterium | reverse complement strand
GACCTGCGCTAATGACAGGGTGGGCAGCAATACCAGTAAAGGCAACAGACGTAGGGTTGAAAGCATAATGCGCGTGTCAGTGTGAACCAAAGAACTAAAACCCGACACCTCAATCATCCGAACCACTCGGTCATCATCTGCGCGATGATACTGCCCGATTTGATGGTGAAGAAGATGACGATGCCGATGCTGTAGCTCAGTTTGATGGCGGTGCCCACAAGGAAACCGATAAGCGATCCCAGACCGCTGTTGAATGCAGCGGCAAACGTGCCCCCTGCTATCATATCGCCCACCACAGTGCCGATGAGCGGACCAAGGATGATGCCCACAGGTGGAAAAAAGAACACCCCGATGATGATGCCCAGCGCACCACCGATCACCCCTTCGCGGGAGGCTCCGAACTGTTTGGCTCCCAGAATTGGAATGACGAGGTCGATGGCACTGACCAGCAACATGAGCCCGAAGGTGATGCCCAATGTCCACAGGCCCACCTCATGTTCGGGAAGCAAGAAGAACAGCAGTAGCGATGCCCAACTGAGCAAGGGGCCAGGCAGCACGGGAAGTATGCATCCAATGATGCCCATGCCATTGAGCACCAGTCCGGCAATGACGATAAGGGCGAGGGTCAGTTCCATTAGTAGTAGGTGGTGAGTTGAACTGATCGGTCAACCAGCTAATTAGAAGGATTGAAATAGAGAGAAGACCTACCGCTGCTCAGCCTTTCGGCATCACTATGGCAAGCACGATGTAGGGGATGAGGCCCACACCGGCAAAGAGCACACTGAACACGAATGCGATACGGATGATGGTGACGTCAATGTCAAGGTATTCGGCCAGCCCGGCACATACACCGAATATCTTGCCTTCTTTACGAATGAGTTTTTTATCTGCCATTGTTTGATGATTTACGGTTGATGATTGCTATTTGCTTACGGCCACCTTCCCCTGCCACAGCCCGTCCGCTGAAACGATGCGCACGGTGTAAAGCCCTGATGACACTGGAAGGTTGAGCGTGATATGCGACTGATGGCTGCTTACTTTACTGCTATGCACCAATTGCCCCAAGGTGGAATGAACGCTAAGCTCACCTCTTTGCAGATGCTCAGGCATCAGGATGGTGAAACGGCCGTCAAGGGTAGGATTGGGGAAGAGGGAAAGATTTTCAATCGACAACTCGGACACACCAACCATATCGTAAACAACTATTGACTCTTCTGAAAAAACAACATCACCGCAAGGATCAAACACTCTACATCTAAAAATATAATGTTCTGAAATCCAATCAAAGGGAAGGCCTATCCATTCCATCTGCAATGAATCCCTGACAATGGTCAAGGATGTTGAAAGCGCACCATTAAAAGAGTACGGACTCAAGTCATCCCAACCATTAGTGGAGTTGTTATACACCTGCCATTGAATTCCAGCAAAACCATCAATTCCGATGGTTAAATGAGCGATGCCATTCCAAGCCCAATCAAAGTACTGCTGAGAAATTGGCTGCTCCACAATCACCGGAGCATTCCCACCACTCAGTACCAGCAGCACCGAATCCGCAGGCCCAATATTGCCGCTGTTGTCGTAGGCGGAAAACTTCCAGTAGCCATTACATGCCAACGCCTGTTCCTTCAATTCATAAATTGGTGCATGGGTGCGGTCTACCAATACATTATTGAAATAGACATTATATCCCTGCACACCTACATTGTCCCAAGGCTCTTTCCAACTGAAGGTATAGTTGGCCGAGTCGATATATTCTGCCACATTCAGCCCTTCGATGGCATTGGGTGCCTCCGTATCCGCTGGAGCGATGACGAACACATGGCTGCGGGCGTTCAACTGCGATGTCGGGTTGATGCGTACCCTTCCATTGCCCAGCTGCTGCAGGTTCACAGGAATCTTTGTGCTGTCGGTAAGCATGTATGCCGAAACACCTGTGAGCCATGAGGGAACATCGAACTCCACACTATAGTACATGGGATCGAAAAGCGTGTTGAACCCCGTGAGCGAATTGCCAGTGAAACGAAGGCTGTTGTTCAGCACCATCACTACCATGCCTTCAGGACCGACAAGCGTGCGGGCCAGCGCGTCCTCATTGCTGGTCACAGTCCCTGTCAGCACAGGCTCACCATAGAGGCACAGGTTGCGAATCTGTTTCCATTCCTTGAAGCAGGTGATGCCTTCTTCCCATTGTTCTGGGAAGTCATCAGCCGTCTGGCTCTGCGCCACAAAGTATTTCAGGCCTTTGGCTCCCGCGGCAAAGTGCGCCCAGAACTGATAGTTGATGGCCGCAGGATTGGCCTGCACATCCCATGTGCTGGCGGCCAACTGCACCCAACTCCAGTTTCTGCGCGGTTCGGTATTCCACTTCAATACATCGCTGTATTCCAACGCCTCTTTGGGCTCGGACATACGCCCCACAATGGGGACGTTCGTGAGCGGAATCACGTTGGGAGCGCTGGGAGCAGCATAGTGGTCCATGCTTACAATGTCGGTGTAGTAACCGTAGCGCTGGTATTTCTTCTGCACAGCAAGGTTTACATGGGTCGCGGTATTGGGGTCATTCTGACGGTATGCCTCTGCGCGGAGCAATTGCTCATCGATAGGTTTGCCATTAAGGTCTGGCTCATCGTCCACCGTCCAAACTTCAACGAATGGTTCTTCTGAAAGCGCCTGAATCTCTGGAATAGCCACATTCACATCGAATGGGTCACCGAAAAACGGTTCGCGCACCGTGCGGATGTGATAGCGCTGAAAGCCATCGGCCATGAAGGTGGGATTGCCTATGCCTTGCAGCATTTCGACCCCGATCCTGCGCAAACGCTTGCGTCCTTCCTCGTTCTCAGGATTGAGGCCGCTGCTGTGCCATGAGCCTATCGGGGCGGTTGGTGGCACAACGCGAATACCAGCGGAGACCCATGTGTCATCGTATTTCACACGGATGGCCAATGGCGCTGCTTCGCTCAGGTCAAGCTCTCCGGTCAACTCAAGAATGTGAACCTGTCCAGCGGGTACTATAGGGGTGTTTGCGCCAGCAAAGGTCCATGACTGTGCATTTATGCGCACTTCCTCAATTTCAGCATCAACAGTGCCATCATTCCTGAAATAGAGAAACAGGGTCTGACCGTCCTGAGAAGGTATCGCATTGGCCAATCGGAGCTTGGGCGTTACCAATTCGGCAATGTGAATGCTACCCCTTGCTCCATTCGTGGAATGCACCACCACACTCACGGCCTCGCCCTCGGCCAACGGTGCAGCAATGCCTTTGATGGTCACGGTGCTGATGTTGCCATTGCTGGCGTCCATGACAGGCGGCCAAACCAGCCAGCCATCAGGGACTGCTGTTTCGTCCCCACCATTGTAAACTGTTATACTGTCTATGCCATCGGCCGCGATGTCGTTGTTCTGGATGAACACATAGAGCACACCTCCAAGATCGGGCGTGGCGGTCTCTTCCAGAACGCCATACTCCTGACCGACCACGGCTTTATGAAAACTGCTCCCTTCCAATATACTGATGGATTGGGCATTGGCCAAGGCCGATGCACCGAATACAAGCAGGACAAGGACAGAGAGCTTTCGCATGCGTATTGTTCAGATTATCAGAACGGAAGGTCGTCCTCCTCGATATCGTTGATGCTGGCAGCAGGAGCCTGTGCAGATGGCATTTCGGCCATTGGGTTCAATGGGGCAGGAATGGACGAACCTCCAGTGGCTGCACCGATGTTCTCTATCTTCCAAGCTTGAAGGCTCACGAAATATTTGCCCTGATACTCGTTGCCACGCACGTTGAAGCTCACTTTCACCTGATCGCCCGTCTTGTAGCGGTCCAACAAGGAGGTCTTGTCTTTCACGGTCTCGAACTTCACATCCTGTGGGTATTGTTCCTCTGTGGTGACCACAAATTCCCGCTTGGTGAACCCGCTTGGGAAACTCTGAACATCAAACACCACCTTTACTTTTCCATTCAATTCAAGAGACATGCTTCTTTTTTTAATGCGTTGAGGCACAAAAATAGGCGGACAGTGCTTTGGAGGACTTTTATCGGTAAGAAAAGTTCTGAACACGATATCCGTAAACTATTCCCGAAGCTCCAAGAATGACCCACGGAACTTCGGCTGTGATCCCCGAAGCTCCAAGAATGATCTGCGGAACTTCGGCTGCGATTCCCGAAGCTCCAAGAATGATCTGCGGGACTTCGGCTGTGATCCCCGAAGCTCCAAGAATGATCTGCGGAACTTCGGCTGTGATCCCCGAAGCTCCAAGAATGATCCACGGAACTTCGGCTGTGATCCCCGAAGCTCCAAGAATGATCTGCGGAACTTCGGCTGCGATTCCCGAAGCTCCAAGAGTGACGACCGATATGGGCCAATCATTTCGCATTGACCATTGCCGCGTTTACCTGTGCATACTTTTGCGCCCCGATGGGAAAAATAGAATTTGAACGCAGCACCCTGAGCAATGGCCTGCGTCTGCTGGTACACGAGGATACCACCACTCCGCTTGTTTGCCTCAATGTGATGTATGATGTGGGCTCGCGCGATGAGCTGCCCGACCGTACGGGTTTCGCCCACCTGTTCGAGCATCTGATGTTCGGTGGGTCGGTCAACATCCCCGATTATGATGGACCGCTGCAAGATGCGGCTGGCACCAACAACGCTTGGACGAGCACCGATGTGACCAACTACTACGCGGTGGTACCAGCGCAGAACGTGGAAACGGCCTATTGGCTCGAAAGCGACCGCATGTTGAGTCTGGCATTCACCGAAAAGAGCCTTGAAGTGCAGCGCAATGTGGTGATAGAGGAATTCCGTCAGCGCTACCTCAATCAGCCGTACGGAGATGCGTGGTTGCTGATGCGCCCATTAGCATTCAAACAGCATCCCTACAATTGGGCCACCATAGGCAAGGAGGAGAAGCACATTGCCGAGGCCACCATGGACGAGGTGAAAGCGTTCTTCCATCGCCATTATCTCCCTAAGAATGCCGTGCTTGTGCTTGCAGGAAACATTGCTCCACACCGTGCTAAAGAACTGGCGGAGAAATGGTTCGGCACCATCACCAAAGATGAAAAGCCATTACGTAACTTGCCAGTAGAGCCGGTGCAGACCGAAGCACGAAGATTGGAGGTGGAGCGCAATGTTCCGATGGACGCCATCTACATCTCGTTCCATTGCAGTGGCCGAGCGGAGGCCGATTATCCGGTTTGGGATCTGATGTCGGATGTGCTGGCAAAGGGCAACTCATCGCGGTTGTATCAGCGCTTGGTGAAAGAGCAGGGCATACTCAGTTCGGTGGGTGCATTCGTGACGGGCGAGAAAGATCCAGGGCTTTTCACCGTGGCAGGCCATGTGTCGCAAGGATTTACAGTTGCTCAGGCCGAGCAGGCCATCTGGCACGAACTCGAACTGCTACGCAAAGAGGATGTGACCACGTCCGAACTCGAGAAGGCCATTCATCAGTCCGAATCTCAAAGTGAATTCTCGCAGATGAACATACTCAACCGCGCCACCAATCTTGCCTATTACGAACTGATGGGCGATGCCGACCGTCTGAACACCGAGATGGACCGCTACCGTGCCACCACGCTGGCCGACATCAGGCGTATCGCCCACCCTCATCTGGTGAAGGAAAAGAGCAATACTTTGGTTTACAATAGGCAATTGGCGTAAACCGAAAAGCACGTATTCGGGGGTGATTCCACTATAAGTGCCTGAAAACCTGAAGTGTCCAGCGTCCTGAAACAATCTTCAATAAAAATGCCCAACAGAACTCTTGCCCCAGCTTTCGGCAAAGTGGAGAACACCCACTTGCCCACACCTGCATTGCACCATCTTGACAACGGAATCCCTGTGCATGTGATAGACGCAGGCCGTCAGGAACTGCTGAAAGTGGAAGTGGTGTTCCCAGCTGGAGACACTTCCAGCGAAAAGAAACTTGTGGCGGCAGCAACGGCATCGCTGATGGACGAAGGCACCACGCAGCGTAGTGGTGCGGCCATTGCCGAGGCGGTCGATTTCTTTGGTGCCCACCTGCAATCTGAGATCGATTCGGATGAGACCGTCATGGCGTTGTATACCCT
>JBFYQB010000460.1:0-8145 GCA_041302955.1 Flavobacteriales bacterium | reverse complement strand
ACCATGGAATGGGATACCGCAGCAGGCCACGGAATTGCCGCTTCAGTAGGCTGCACAGTGACTCTTATTGATGGAATTACTCCTGTTTGCTACAACAAGGAGAACCTCCTCAATCCTTGGTTCATCGTGAAACGATAGACTGCTTCACTTCTTCAAGGTAAACGAGTACTGCGCCTGACAACCAGCGATAGCCCAAAATGAGCTGCGTGGTCGTGTCACCGATCCGAAGTGATGTGACCAGATGCTCATCCGTCACTTGGTGGATGGTTATCGGTTCGCGAAAGTCATGCTTCTCCGTGGCCTTGTACTTATAGGCGGTCTCTTTGGCGGCCCAGAACAGGGTTATCATGTCAGCATCCGTGGCCATGCGCTGCTCCTCTTCTTTAAGGAAACGTTCTTTCAGCTTGATGATGCGCGGAGTGATGGCCTGCACATCCACTGCCACTGGCCCAGTGCCAAGCATTAAAGCTGCAAACCCATCCGTATGCGAGATGGATATCTGCAACGGGCTATTCGATAGAAATGGCTTTCCATCCTCACCTTTTTCTAATTGCGGTGCGAATCCGAGCATTTCTGAAATGAGCAATCTCGAAGCCTTGCGCTGCAATGATGTGCGGGGATGTTTTGCCTTTTCATCCTCCATTTCCGCAGGGAAAAGTTGGAGATAGATTTCCAACTCTGAGCCATCAATGCGCCAAATTCCAATCTGTCCAGTTGGACTGTCAATGTGTTTTGAAATTGGCATGTGCTCTTAAGTATTAGAAATAAAAAAGCCCTTCCCGATAAAGGGAAGGGCTCTTGAATAATAGCTAATGCTAGTTTAGTTCTTGAAAAGTTTGCGACTAACAATTCCTTTCTCTGTGGTCACTTTGATCACGTAAAGCCCAGAAGTGAGATCTGCGATGTCTATTTGACGGCTCAATGTGTTAATGCCGAATTCTGAGGCAACAAGTGAACCATTGATAGCGAAGATCTCAATAGCGTTGATGGCAATGTTATCGCGGGTCTTCACAACAAAGAAATCCTGAGCTGGGTTAGGATACACAGAGGTGCTGTTTTCAACACGGTTCTGCTGCTCGTCTACACCAACAGAAACCAAAAGTGCATTCAAACGTGGAGCTAGATAACCCATGATGCTGTCGATGTAAGCACGGCCTTTGGCAGCTGACATGTCTGGGTTGGTTAGTAGACCATTGTTATGAATGGTCTGACCATCGGCACCCAATGTAGCAGCAGTAGCAACTACAGTAGCTTCATCCCACCAATCCCAAGGGCTTGATTCTGGGAAGTATACTCCAACTGGTTGACTAGGTACTTGAACACCTCTACGGAAAGGGAAAAGTCCCTCATAGTCCGTTGCAGTAAGACCAAGGCTTGGGTGATCTGTGCTTGCCAGTGCAGCATAGGCTGCAGTAGAGTATGCATCAGTGTATGGGCCTCCAAGCACGTCATTATTGCCTATTTCATTGGATTTTCCTACGGCCCAACGACTTCCAACTACGTCAACAACGACTTCGTTTGTAGTTGGAACGATTACAAGACCATTGGTGAAAGGAGCGAATGGATCTGTTGGGGAATGGAAAGATATAACAGGAACCTCATCAGCTTCCATCCAAGCAGAATCGCCCAGCGCACCACCTGCATTGATGCAAGCGATAACATCATTAGAGTATCCAGGATGATTATTCACGTTAAGTGTACCACCGAAACCAGTTACGTCACCTACAACAGCAGTGTCAATGTAAAGTTGGTTTTCAACGAAAGGTCCAGCGGTGATGCCACTGATCCATTTTCCAGTTGGCTCATTTTCCAGTTCTTGAATACGGTCAAGACCTGCGTAGGCCAAAGTGAGATAGCCGCCAGAGCCATTGCCATAAAGGATAACTTTGTTTGCATCGATGCCCAAAGAAGCGGCCTCTTTCTTGGCGTAACGGACCACAGTCTTCACGTCATTAAGGGCGCGATACACGGCTACAAGAAGAGTTCCTCTGCGAATATCTGGCTCAGCATTCAATGGATCCCAACCCATGCGATAGTTAGGGGCAAGCACAACGTAACCACGCTTAGCGAAGCTATTGCAGATGGCAACTATTGAACTGTCCTTGTTGTTTCCAGAGGCACTTCCATTAAGATATTTTGGAAGGAAGTTGCCGGTATGGAGCACAACGACAACCGCGCGAGCGTCATACGTGTCATTGGCGGGCTCATACACGTCCATACTCAGTGGAGAGATGAATGGAGTACCGGTCAAAAATTGGTAATTCTGCCCGTAGGAAACGCCTTCGGTAACAGTCACCTCATCGAAGATCTCGTCCAAATAGCGCTGCTGAGCATTAGCAGCACCAATTGAAGAGACCAATGTCAAAGCAAGTAGAACTTTTTTCATGGTGTTGTTTGATTGGTTTGTAAAGTCCAAATGTATGCAAAGATCAGTTCCATTCAAATAGAACAGAGATATAGGCCAAGCGGCCTACTTGAGGCCCTCCATATACCTGAACGTTCTTGTTGTCAAAAGCATTTTCAAAACGTTCGCCAACAGTCCCATCTTCAAAGAAAGGCTGAATGCCAAAGAGATTTGAAGCACCTAACTTAAAAGTTACATTATCCTTCGGGATGCGATAGCTTATCTGCGCATCAAACATATCGTAGGTAGGAACATAGCCAGTGAACTGAGGAGAGCCTTCGAAAATGAAACCATAGATCCATTTATAGTTTAGGCTGAATCCAAAATGGCCAAGTTTGTCCGATCCAAGGTCGCGAGCTGAGAAGCCCAGATTGAACTTGTGCTCAGGTGTATTGAACGCTGGTATGATCGGGTCTTCCTCGTCCAATTTTTCCAATCTGTTCCATGAGTAGTTTCCGCTAAGACTGTATTTGTTCTGGAAATTGTAGCTCAGCGCGATAGAGAATCCTTGCGTGATAACGGTGTTCTGACTGTTAGTGCTTACACGATATGCCTTTGGGTCCTGAGGAAGGCCGAGTATGGTATCAAAAGCCGATTTTACACCAAGCTGGTAGCCAATGAAATCATCGTAGATGCTGATGTAATAGGAAGCATCCGCGTAGAGTCTTCCGAAGAAGAATCCACGATAACCGATCTCAGCCGTCTTTACCTTTTCAGGTACAATGGGAGCTACGTCAAAGTAAACCAATGAATCCTGATTCCTTCCTGTGTTCAGGTAATTACGGAAGGATTCCACTGTTATCAGGTCTTCGTAACCGCTTATGTTGCCCAATAGCACTGCGCGGCCTACATCGTAATGCAGATACTGGTCTGACAGGGTCGGATTACGAATAGCAGAGGCAAAACCTAAACGGAGCGTATGGTTTCGGTTTGGCATATACACCAAGGATGCGGCCGGAGAGAACAGGAATGGGAAGTTCTCATTCTTGTCCATCCGTAAGGTAATGCTTGTCTTCAGCTTATCCTTGAAGAATTTCCGATCCCAGCCAGCATAGACACCGAACTCAAAGTTGGTGATCGTTCTGTAAGTGGTATCCACTACTAATGAGTCTGTGGTCCCGGTCTGAGTCTGCACTTGAACAGTGCGCTCGGTTGTGCGCATCTCGTCAAAGATGGTGCCTCGTGAATCGGGCATGTATAATCGGGCATTTGCCCCGAAAGTGAATTGACCGATATACACGTCTTTGATCTTGGCGTCCAACTTGTATTCACCATGCACGTGGTAAAGAGCAGATTTGTCATAGAACATGGCACCACCACCTTCTATCTTGCTGTCAGTATATGTGGTCTTAGTAATACTGTTTTTCAGTTCCTCAAATTCTGGGGTTCCAGGCTGTGGATAGTAACCTTCACCCTGTTGGAAATTCGGGTTGTTGGAAACAGCTGAAGCCGTCAGTTGATGCCAAAGGCTGAGCGAGTCTTGATAATTCGCCAAGACGGAATTGATGGCATTCACGTCCCATCCAACACCGACACCCCCAAAGGTCACACCTTCGCTTGCCAGAACTGAGCGCACTCTTGGACGGATATTGGCAAGCCAATAATTGGAATATGCCGTATTGTAACTCTCCAAAGTACGTTGCCCGTTCAGCATCTTGAATGCAGTGACCACCGCATCATAAGAGTTTCCTGCATCTTCGTTTGTTGCATAAGCGCGCACGAACCATTTATCCTGTTTGTTGATTTCTATGCGGTTCTGAAAAAACAGGATGTCTTTCAGCGAGAAACGATTTTCTCCTTGATATACTGTGGTCCCAGAACCGAAATTGAAAGAGTAGATGAGCTCAAGATCTTCCTTGAGGCGGTAGTGGGCTGCAAGGTTGGCTTTGAAATTCCGGGTGTTGTAGTCAACCAGATCCTTTTCCATATAACCACCTCTGAAGAATGTTCCAAGTCCAGGGTAGTTGGCAACTTGATTTGAATAGTCATTGCCGCCTGCAAGATCCTCATCGCCATATCGGTTCACTGCATCATATCCACCAGGATTGTTGATGCCAACTTCCGAACCATCCACAGGGTTGGTGTTGTCTGCTTCCCAGTCTCTTGCCTGCAGATAGAACAGGTTTATCTTGTATCCGAATTTGTCCACGCCATCCTTGTTCTTGATCACTTGGGCCCAGCGTACAGCGGTTTCCGTAAGCCCGCGTTCTCCCAGTTTTACCTGTGCGGTCAGTCCCGGTTTGATGAATGGGCTTCGGGTACGCATGTCAATAACCCCGTTGAATGCATTGGGGCCGAAGAAGGCAGAACTGGCGCCTTGCACGATCTCAACTTTCATTACATCAAGTTCAGATGCGCCCAAGAAGTTGCCAAGCGAGAAATTCAGACCAGGACTTTGGTTGTCAACGCCATCGATGATCTGCAGTGACCTTACTGGTGAAGTGCTATTGAAACCTCTTGTATTGATGATCTTGAATCCGATGCTGGCCGATGTGAGATCCACTCCTTTTAAGTTGCCAAGCCCTTCGTAGAAGTTTGCGGCAGGCGTTTCCTTAATAGATATGATATCCATGCTTTCTACTGTCAGTGCAGATTCTTTCTGTTTATCACTGATGCGTGTGTCAACAATTTCAACACCTTTCAACATCACGCGGTCTGTTTCCAGTGCTATGCTCAACGGAGATGCCAATGAAGACACTTCAATATCCTGTTGCTTGTATCCGATATAGGATATCACCACTTTGAAGGGTGGTTGCTTTCCAGTATTGAATTTGAATTTGCCGTCAAAGTCGGTCGTGGCACCAACTGCCGTGCCCTGAATGACAACGCTTGCCCCAAATAGCGGCTCTTTGGTTTCTCCATCTACGATGGTTCCGCTCAATTCCTGAGCTATCGACACGATGGAGGTCAGGGTCAGAAAAGCACTGAAAATCCCTATTGACGCGGCTTTGGTAAATGTCCTTATGGTCATAAAGTTGAATTGAAGGGAAGCAAATATACCCAAGTTCGTTACGGTGGTTCAAATGCACAACATTTTCACCTTACTGCTTCAAGTGGCCAGAGAGTGGTCAAAGAGATAGAACTGTCTAACATCCTCTAATACGGCCAATAGTTCTTCAGGAGATTCTTCCATTACCAGTCTCATTCGGAAAGGTTTGAAATTGTCAAATCCTTTGAAATAGCTCGCATAGTGTCTGCGCATTTCTACCACCCCAAGACGTTCACCTTTCCACTTCAACGAGAATTCAAGATGCTTGATGCAGGTATTGACCCGTTCATTTATCGTGGGCGGGGCAAGGTGCTCACCGGTCTTCAGGTAGTGCTTTATCTCATTGAAGATCCAAGGATAGCCAATGGTCGCTCTGCCTATCATGATGCCATCCACTCCAAAGCGGTCCCGCATCTCAGCGGCTTTCTCCGGACTGTCCACATCCCCATTGCCGAATACAGGAATACGGATGCGGGGATTCTCCTTTATCTTCCCTATCAACGTCCAATCCGCCTCGCCTTTGTACATCTGAACGCGGGTACGTCCATGAACACTTATGGCCTTGATGCCAATGTCTTGAAGTCGCTCTGCCACATCTACCACGTATTTGGAATTTTCATCCCATCCAAGTCGGGTCTTGACAGTCACAGGAAGGTGGGTCGCTTTGACTATTTCTGCCGTCATGGTCACCATTTTCGGAATGTCCTGAAGAATGGCCGCCCCGCCCCCTTTGCAGGTAACCTTTTTTACCGGGCAGCCATAATTGATGTCAATGATGTCGGGTTTTGCTGCCGTAGCTATCTCAGCCGATTCCCGCATCGAATCTATCTCGCCACCGAATATCTGAATACCTATTGGTCGTTCATACTCGAAGATGTCCAGTTTCTGGATGCTCTTTGCCGCATCACGTATGAGGCCTTCGGAGGAGATGAACTCCGTATACATGATATCCGCTCCATTCTCCTTACAGACCGCACGGAACGGTGGATCACTCACATCCTCCATCGGAGCCAACAACAGCGGGAAATCCCCCACCTCAATATCGCCTATCTTTGCCATGGTCGTTCGGTGGCCGAAGTTACTCATTCATAGATTGATAGCCTTTCTCAGAGAATTCATTGCCCGTTCGTCTTACAATGGGATGCTCGTGCTGTTGATGCTTATGTTCCTCGGAGCATCGTTCGCTTCTTTTCTGGGATTTCTTATAGCTCAGTTTTTCTTAGGTGTGCCGCTGCTCAATGAGCCCGAACTGTTGGCTGATCTTTCCGATCCCGGATTGATTCCAGCGCTCCGTATAATGCAGATAATGCAGGCACTTGGACTGTTGATCATACCAGCATTTGTATACTTGGCACTGTCGCGGAGTGGAGGTCAACTGCGTATGGTTTTCGGCTCACCTTCTAGGCAGGCGGTTATGCTCAGCGTTGTCATCTTCATGGTGGCATTGCCTTTCATCAACTATGTTGCAGATTGGAATGCGCATCTCAGTTTGCCACAAAGTTTGGCAGATTGGGCCACAGAAAAGGAAAAGAGGGCTGAATTGCTGACAGTTCAGTTTCTCCATATGCCAGATGTAGGCCTGCTCGTGCTCAACATTTTCATGATGGCCTTGCTTCCGGCTTTGGGCGAGGAACTCTTGTTCAGAGGGGTTGTGCAACGGGCTTTCACAGGCTCCAACCTGAATGCACACCTCGCAGTTTGGCTGTCTGCAATCCTTTTCAGCGCCATTCATATGCAATTCTACGGCTTCATACCCCGCATGCTCATGGGCGCTGCATTGGGCTATCTTTTCCTTTGGAGTGGAAATTTATGGTACCCCATAATCGCCCACTTCACCAACAATGCCATGGCTGTAATACTTGCCTATATGTCGCAGCATGGCCAACTGAGAACAAACATGGATGCGGTTGGCATACAAGATCCCACAGTGGCAGCATTCTCGTTGGCCTTCTGTCTCATGCTCCTCTTTTTGTACAAGGCGATTCACCCTGCTCCAAGTGCGATTGCGTCTGTAGAGTAATTACCAGAAGTACTATGGAGTGTTGAATAGAGTCTCAATCGACTCCGCCATTCCAAAAGCTTACCAAAGCACCTTCCTAAACGGGAATGCCTCTCCGTAGCCTTCCGAAGGCACCTTCCTAAATTGGAATGCCACTCCGTAGACTTCCGGAGGCATCTTCCTAAACGAGAAGGGCGTTCCGTAAAAATTTCTGAATAGCAATGGCAATTGGAAACAACGTCTGAATTCAGAAAGCGGACGATTTCAGGCCTGATCATTCACCCTTATGGTTTCCAGACTATGTGCTTTTCTAGCCTCAACCATATTCGTTTATTGGCCATTTAGCTAATTGCAGATGAAGATTTCAATCCAAACATCGGATTCCTCATTGCCTCCCTTGGCCCCGCTAACAATGCCATTGCCACAGGCAAACTTGGATAGTCGGCTTCACTTATCAGATTCCATGAAGCCCTGCATAAACAAACATTCGGCAAATAAAAAAGCCGCTCTCCTGTGCGAGAACGGCTTTTCCAAATCTGGTGAATAGACTGGTTTAAACGCCAGCTTTCTTCCCTTGCTTTTTTATGGTAGAGTAATTGATCTTCAAGGCGTTCGCTTTGCGAAGCTCCTGCTTCACATCGGTCACGATACCCATCTTCGCTTCGCTATCCACTTTCAGCGAGTAGGTCAGGAAGGGCACCTCGGCCTCATTTGTTTCAGCTTTCACTTTTTCCACAAATGCTGGGATATCCT
>JBFYQB010000459.1:0-3025 GCA_041302955.1 Flavobacteriales bacterium | reverse complement strand
ATGAAATAGATGCCCGTTGCCGAAAGATGCTCCACCTCAAAGCATGGGCAGGGCTCGATAAGTATCGTCCCATTCCCCTCAAAAACCTCTACGAGGATCTGAACAACGGACAGGCCAAGGCTTTGGAGTACGAGCTGCTTACCAATGCGATCTCGTTGCTCATCAACAAGAACGACATTCTTCCCATCAAGAACTTGGAAGAAGGCCCCATTGCATGTCTGGTGATCGGTGATTCAGGCGGGACCACCTTCCAACGCACCCTTTCGCGCTATGCTCCGATAGACCATTTCACCTTGCCAAAGTCGGCACCCGACTCGGTGGTTCGACAGACGGTTCAGAGCCTGATGTTCTACGACAAGGTCATCATCAGCATGCACGGCCTCAATGCCAAGCGCCCTGACAACTATGGCATCTCGCAAGAAACGCTGAACCTCATCAACCGCATCGATAGCAGTTCGACCGTCATCCTGAACGTGTTCGGCAATCCTTACGCATTGGGCCGTATGCCCGGCATCGAGCTGTTGGATGCCGTGTTGTTCTCGTTCGAGAAAACAGCCATCTCGGAACAATTGGCTGCGCAGGCAATTTTTGGCGGAATAGGGGTGAGCGGGCAATTGCCTGTGACGGCCAACAGCAGTTTCCATCGCGGTCTGGGCATCAGTACCAAACCATTGCGCATGGCTTACGGATTGCCTGAAATGGCAGGAATGGACTCGGAAGTACTGAAGCGCATCGCGCCCATCGTCAACAAGGCCATTGCCGAAAAGGCCATGCCTGGAGGTCAAGTGTTGGTGGCGCGCAACGGCATGGTGGTCTATGAGCAGATGTTCGGCTATCACACCTACGATGGGCAGCGCAAGGTGCAATGGAACGATGTGTATGACATAGCATCCATTACCAAAGTTGCCGCCTCGCTGGCATCGTTCATGACCTTGGTGGACAAGGGAAAGGTGAATGTGGATGATAAGCTTTCGGCCCACGTGCCGCATCTTAGGCTTACGAACAAGAAGAAGATCGTATTCCGCGATGTGTTGGCGCATTATGCACAGTTGCAGGCATGGGTACCTTTCTATAAGGAGACATTGACCAATGGCGCTCCCGACAGCCTGTATTACAGCAAGCTCGAATCGGAGCTATTCCCTTATCGCGTGGCGGAGAACATGTACATGCGCTTGGACTATCCTGACACGGTTCGCAAGATGATCGATGATTCTGAACTGCGTCCATTGCGCGAATACAAGTACAGTGACCTCGGCTATTTCTACATCCGCGACATCATAGAGGACAAGGTGGGCAAAGGCTTGGACGAGTATGTTTCGGAGACCTTCTATCGCCCAATGGGGCTGCAACATCTGGGCTATCATCCTAGGAACATGGTGCCCTTGGACCGCATCGTGCCCACAGAATACGACATGGCATTCCGCAAGCAATTGATCCAAGGTGATGTGCACGACCCTGCCGCAGCCATGTTCGGAGGCGTGGGCGGCCATGCTGGGCTTTTCTCCAACGCCAACGACCTTGCGGTGATGATGCAGCTCTTCCTGAACAACGGGACCTATGCGGGCAAGCGCTACATCAGCGAGGAGACCGTGAAGGAATTCATCAAGTGCCAGTTCTGCAAAGAGGGCAATCGGAGAGCCATCGGTTTCGACAGGCCAGAACAAAGCGGCAAGGGTGGCCCAACCTGCGACTGCGTGTCCTATCTCAGCTTTGGCCATACGGGCTTCACAGGTACCATGGCATGGGCGGATCCCGAAAACGGACTGGTCTATATCTTCCTTTCCAACCGCGTCTACCCAGATGCGGAGAACAACAAACTGGCGAAGATGAATGTGCGCACCGATGTGCAGCAGGTGATCTATGATGCCATTAAGAAGTAGGTTATAGGTTTAGGCGATGGGAAACAAGAAGGAATTGTCAGCAACGCAGCGCGAGGAATTGCTCAGCACCCTGAAAGCGCGTTTTGAGAAGAACAAACTCCGCCACGAAGGCATTGCTTGGGCCGATGTGCAAGCAAGATTGGAAGCTAACGCACTCAAGTTGTGGTCGCTTTATCAGATGGAGGAAACTGGTGGTGAGCCGGATGTTGTCGGTGCGGATAACGCCACTGGCGAGTTCATATTCTACGATTGCGCTGCCGAAACTCCCAAGGGTCGCAGAAGCGTGTGCTACGACCGAGAGGGTCTGGATTCGCGCAAGGAGTTCAAACCAGAGAACAATGCCGTGGATATGGCTGCCGACATGGGCATCGATCTCTTATCCGAAGAGCAATACCGCCAATTGCAGCAGCTCGGAACCTTTGACACCAAGACTTCCAGTTGGATAAAAACCCCAGACGCTGTCCGAAAACTCGGAGGTGCGCTGTTTGCCGATCATCGCTACGGTCAGGTGTTCGTCTATCACAATGGTGCGCAATCGTATTATGCTGTCCGTGCATTCCGTGGCGCGCTTCGGGTATAAAAGCAGAATAGTCAAGAACCGATGCACAGTGACCCGCTAAACATTCATCCTTGAGAATTGCCGTAAATACCCGTTTGTTTCTTCATGGCCGCCTTGATGGGTGGGGAAGATTCGCCTACGAGGTGTTGAAGCCCATGGTGCAGCAGCATAAGGAGCACGAGTTCATCCTTCTGTTCGATAGGGCTTTTCATGAGGAGTTCATTTTCGGGGATAATGTGACGCCCGTGGTGGTGCACCCTCAGGCGCGGCATCCTTGGCTGTGGCATGTGTGGTTCGAATGGATGTTGCCTCGCGTTATGCGTAGCTACGGAGCCGATGTGTTCCTCTCGCCCGATGGGTATCTGTCCATGAGCACGGATGTGCCTTCGCTACCGGTGATCCACGACCTCAATTTCCTGCACAATCCCTTTGACATCCCTGCGCACCACAGTGCCTATCTCAATCGGAATTTTCCGCGATTTGCAAGGAAAGCTGCGCGGATCGCCACCGTTTCAGAATTCTCGAAGCAGGACATTGTGCAGCAGTATGGCATTGCGCCCGAAAGGATCGATGTGGTCTATAACGG
>JBFYQB010000458.1:0-2573 GCA_041302955.1 Flavobacteriales bacterium | reverse complement strand
GCAGCTTGCCATTCTTCTCAAATATCTCCACTACCGATTTCACTTTGCCCGTGGCATCATCCACCGTCTTCCACTTGCCCACAGGCGTAGTGCGCTGTTGGGCAAATAAAACGACAGAGAGTAGTATCAGGACAACAGAAAGCACAACGATTCTCATGTTCAAACAGATAATGTTCAGCACAAATGTATGGTTCACTTAACAGACGTGAATTGAAACGCGAAACAGACACATTAATGATGCACCAACTCTTGTCAACCATCACTACCCCCTCACCCACCTCGAAAACACTCTTCTATTTCAGATAACGTGGTCACAATGTTAGTTTTGCCTTCATGGCAGTGAGGTTCCGTCCGCTTCGAGTACTTTGGCGTTGGCTCTTCTTCGCCATGACGTTCGTTACGCTCTTACCACTACTGCCGTTCTTCGTGGTGTTCGTCAATATTGAAATGTTCTTTCCCCAGGCCATGTTCCTCAAGCGGGTTTGGGCAAGGCTCATCACTTGGCCCATGGGTGTCATCACTCTAACGCAATTAGAAGAAGAGCTTGGCCCAGGCCCTTATATCATTATCCTGAATCACACCTCTTTTCTGGATATAATGCAGGCCTATATCGCCATTCCCATCTATTTTCATTTTGTAGGCAGAAGCGGACTTGGTCGATGGTGGTTATTCAACATGTTTTTCAAAAAAATGGATATTCTCATCGACCGCGATAATGCCCGAGCGTCCTATGGCACTTATCAGCGAGTGGCCAGTGACCTTCGCAAGGGCATATCTGTGGCCATCTTTCCAGAAGCTATAATTCCTGCAGCCACTCCCACTATGCTTCCCTTTAAAAATGCTCCGTTCAAGGTGGCGATTGAACAGCAAGTGCCTATTCTTCCGGTCACTTTTGTCGGAGGATGGAAACTACTGCCAGCAAAGCCTCATGTCTGGAAGGGCGGTCGTCCCGGAATAACCTATGTCAAGGTCCACAGCCCAATACCAACAGCAGGTATGGATGTGAAAGATGTTGTCGCATTGCGCGACAAGGTTCAACAGTTGATAGCTGACGAGTTACTGCGCCATGGTTACGCCCAATAACGTTGTCTAACCAACAGACACCATGTTCTGCGTACACCTGCTCAGCTCTTTGCCCTGTGCGTTGTAAAGACTGCCGATGATATGGATGGCCTTGCGGCCTGGCTTCACCACCTGCGACACCGCGGTCACCACCTCGCCCGCCACTGCGCTACGCAAAAGGTCCGATGTCATATTAAGGGTAACAAAATGAGTCTCGTTGCCCATCGCAGCTACGGTCATGCCGATCACTTCGTCCAAAATGGCCATGTGAATTCCGCCATGTAATGTTCCGGCCGGGTTGCACATCTCTGGACGAATGGTTACCTCCAATGAGATAGTGTTATCATCCACCTTGCGAATCATGCCCCGCAACCACCCCGAAAAACCAGGCACTTCAGGACCAATAGGTTGATTGATTTTACTTTCGAAATAGGTACGAATACTGTTCTTGATCATGAAAAATCGTTAACATGTGTTAATGGCTGATTGCCAATTTACCATAGATAAGGTGAATGGCTATATTTACCGCCCCTCAAACAGACGCAAAGAACAAATTTCATACGCACATGTTCAACAGCAAATCAGGAAACGATCAAGGAAAAGCTTCTTCAACGGCTATGCCGAACCACATTAACAGTGATACCATAATTGAAGGAAGCATCAAAGCCAAGGGTAATCTCCGCATTGATGGCGTTCTCAAGGGGAACTTAGAATGTCAAGGTCGGCTGGTAATTGGTGCAAGTGGTTCCGTAGAAGGTGAGATTCATTGCGAGAATGCCGAGATTGAAGGAACGATAAAAGCAAATATCACTGTTACTGACCTCCTGACGCTTAAGTCAACCGCAAAGGTTCATGGCGACATACTTACCAAGAAACTCGCCATAGAGCCGGGTGCTACCTTCACAGGGTCGTGCAGCATGGGCACTGGAGCGGTGATCAAAGACCTCTCCGATGTCGGACGAAACCAACAGAATCACCAACAGCAGCAAAAGCAAAGGACGGCCTAACGCCATTCTACGCTATTCGGGCATGGCCACCCAAATGATGGCCATCATATTGGCTGCTGTTTTCAGTGGCCGATGGTTAGATGCACACTTTGCCACGTCAAAGCCCTATTACACAGGAGCGCTTACCATTGTTGGGGTAGTGCTATCCATGTATTTCGCAATCAAAGACCTGTTGAAGGATGGGAGTTAAACGTCCTTCACTAAACCTGACAAACCGAACACAACACCCGAAACGTGACGTATTTCCTGAAGGCCTTGGCAATGGCCGTTATCATTTGGAGCGTAACATTTGCGTTGGGCACCATGGTCGATGCGAAGTTCTATCATCCGCATTTCCCGTTTGTCATCGCATTCTTTCTTTTAAGCTCCGCAGGGCTTCATGCTGCCATCATTTCATCCCTGTCTGAGAATCCGAAGCGCTTCCCTGCCTATTTCATGGGCGTTTCGGGCATAAAGATGCTGGCCTACATGATCGGCATAGGGGTATATGTATATGTTATGAAG
>JBFYQB010000457.1:0-6125 GCA_041302955.1 Flavobacteriales bacterium | reverse complement strand
GAGTCGAGCATGGAGGGCGTGGCCTTGCCGGCCCTCACTTTCAGGAGTTCGTTGGTCATGCGGTCCAAGGCGTTCTGCATGGCCTCTTTGGCGGTCTCATAGATAAAATCGAGTTCTTCTTCCATTGCTGTATGATTGCGGGGGCCAAGTTACATAATGCACGTGTTGCCAAAAGTGCCGACCGCGATGGATGCGCCACGGCCCCATCTCTTATTCCACTACCAATTTCCTCCTTGCCATTGCCACGTCCTTCTGGCTAAGCACCGCCACATACATCCCCGCGGGCAGATGGCCGATGTTGATGGTCTGCGCAGATGATTGCAAGGATGAGGAAAAAACTTCTCTTCCCGCCATGTCATACAACGCAACTTCCAAATTGGGACGATATTCCGTCTCTATGGTAATGCTCTCCATAGCGGGAATAGGCCACAGTCCGAAATGTAGCTCCTCCACCTTTCCAATGCCAACATCCCTGTCCTCAACCACCGACACATCATCTATGAAATAATACACCCCCTTCCAATAATCAGGGGCATTGGGCTTGAGTACACCTCCTCCTTCAACGAATACGGTTTCTGTTTCTGAATCAGCATCAAAGTTCCCAATCGTGAGGAAGTTCTCCCCTCCCTGAGCAACATAGGTTCCTTCTATTAGTGTCCATCCCTCTTTGTCCGTCAGGAACTGTTCTCCCTCATACCTGATGTGAGGGTCGAAGGAAAGGAGTGAGGTGATGTCATCGGGTAGCTCACCGATTGAAAGATATGCCCCGATATTCTTGCCTGCATACCACGAGCTGTCTCCAAAGCTTACGTGGAACGCAACCCGATATTTGGTTTCTGCTATCAAAGGGAATAGAAGAGGAACACCCGCATATTCTTTCCCCTCTACAATAACTTCACTCATCGACCTGAGGGCGAGACCGATGTAAGCCTGTCCGGTAAGGGCATGCCCACCTCCTCCGACAGAAATAGGTATGCCAAATCCGTTAATACCGCACTCATGATAATAATCTACCGATCCATAAATACTACGCCATGGCTCGGCTCGCCAAAGCCCTCCCGCACTAAAGGGACATGAAGTGTTCTCTTCAAATGAAGGATTTGGCACAAGGTTCTCTTGAGCGAGACTGCTGCCACAACACATGATTACTACAGTGATGGACAGCAGCAGTTTCATTTCAATATGACCCGTTCCAGCCCTCCCTACAATCGCCATCCTCATGCTACCTGTGCTTACAACCTCACCAAAGGTGGGCAATTCTCAGTTCATGGGCGGGGTGGGTAGCGATGAATGCTTGGGCCCCTCGACTCCGCTCGGGGTGACACGGGGGAGGTGCATCCCGAATGTCCAAGGGAATTTTCCGACCCCACAGACCTGTCATTCCGAACGTAGTCGAGGAACGGAAACTCTTGATTCCCGTATAAGGCTACCCGGCATCCTTATCTGATCTCTTGACACAACTGCCTGATCTCTTGACACAACTGCCTGATCCCTTGGCATGACTGCCTGATCCCTTGGCACGACTGCCTGATCTCTTGACACAACTGCCTGATCTCTCGGCATGACTGCCTGATCCCTTGACACGACTGCCTGATCTCTTGACACAACTGCCTGATCTCTTGACACGACTGCCTGATCTGTTGACACAACTGCCTGATCTCTTGGCATGACTGCCTGATCTCTTGACACAACTGCCTGATCCCTCGGCAGGACTTCCTGATTTCGCGCAACGGATATGGCAGCGGCTTCTGCTTTCCACCCGTTGATGGGACGCAAGCAACCTGACCGCCCTGCGCAAAACCCTATTCTCGGCCTTGCGCCCATGATCCGTCCCCCATTCACAGCCGAAGACCGATTGCTCTTCATCGGCACCCGCCTGCATTAAGATAGGGAGGCCGCGCGGGCATTGCTGCCTGTTCGGGGATGGCCAACGGCATGGTGCACCACATTTGGCGGTCGGTGGTAACGGGCCACTGCCCTACCTTTGACGCCATGGTCATCCGCTTGGACAGAAATGAGTTCAACCCACCTGCAGATTTTCTGCTCATTTCCATCATCAGCACCCTCAAGGAATACAGCTTGGCCCATCAGCTCAACATCAACCTGCGCTATGCATTGAGCCGCGAGGCCGATGTGAACGACCTGCCCGAGGCCGATGCACTGCCGTTGTATGCGCGCTATGTATGGGACGATGAGCTTGCCTGCCGCACGGTGCAACTGCTGGGCAACCGGCCGCTGCTGCGCCAGGAGGTGACCCGCCCGGGCGATCTTTTCGGCCTGGAAACGGTCGAACTGCTCGTGCCCGAACTGTCCAAGGCCGATTTCTTCCTGCAGCTCATGGGTAATTTCGAGCCCACGGATGTGGACACCATCTGCTCGGTGCTCAATGCTGTGCCGGGCATCACCAGAGCCTACGAAACACCCATCACTTCCATCAAAGACCTTTCACCCTTACAATCCTGAACCACCATGGCCTATGTGAACCGTACCAAGATCATCTGCACCATCGGACCCGCCTCGTCATCCATCGATGCCTTGGAGGGGCTTATAGAGGCAGGTATGTGCATTGCCCGTATCAATTTCTCGCACGGTAGCTATGACGATCATGCGCAGGTCATAGACCATGTGCGCACGCTCAATGCGAAGTTGGGCACCCATGTGGGCATACTGGCCGATCTGCAAGGACCCAAGATACGCCTTGGCGATGTGGAGCATGGCGGTGTGCACATCAATAAGGGCGATGAAGTGGTGATAACCACCGAAAAATGCATGGGCAACGCTCAGAAGGTCTACATCACCTATCCGAGTTTTGCGGGAGATGTTTCTGAGGGAGAGAAAATATTGGTGAATGATGGCAAGCTGGTGCTCCGTGTGAAAAGCACCGACAAGGTGGCCAATGTGACAGCCATTGTTGAATATGGCGGGCTGATGGAATCGCGCAAGGGTGTAAACCTTCCCAACACGGTCATATCGTTGCCCTCGCTTACCGAAAAGGACATTCAGGACCTCAACTTTCTGCTCACCAAGGATGTGGAATGGATAGGCCTGTCCTTTGTGCGCAAGGCCAAGGATGTGCTCGAACTCAAGCAGCGCATCAAGGAGGCGGGCAGCACGGCCCGCGTGGTGGCCAAGATAGAGAAACCCGAAGCGGTAAAGGACATCAGCAATATCATCCGTCAGAGCGATGCCATCATGGTGGCCCGGGGCGACCTGGGCGTGGAAGTGCCCATGCAGGAGGTGCCAGTGATCCAGAAGATGATCGTGAAGAAATGCATGGCCGAGGCCCGACCCGTGATCATCGCCACGCAGATGATGGAGAGCATGATCGTAAACCCGAGCCCATCGCGGGCCGAGGTGAATGATGTGGCCAACTCTGTGATGGACGGTGCCGATGCGGTGATGCTGAGTGGCGAGACCTCTGTGGGCGCCCATCCCAGCAAGGTGGTAGAGGCCATGAGCAGCATCATCAGCCATATCGAGCAGTTCTCAGACATCTACTACCGCCAGCTCATCACCAGCAGCCGGGCCGACCGCACCATCAGCGATGCCATCTGCCACAATGCGGTCACCTTGGCCAAGGAAGTGAACGCGGCCGGCATCATCACGATGACCAACTCGGGCTACACGGCCTTTCGCGTAAGCAGCTATCGGCCCAAGACCAACATCTTCGTCTTCACGGACAATCGCTCCATCCTCAACACCCTCAATCTGGTCTGGGGCGTTCAGGGCTTCTATTACGACCGTTATGTGAGCACCGACCATACCATTTCGGACATCAAACGCGAGCTTAAGCTTGCCGGCATGGTCAAAGAGGACGACCTTGTCATCAACATCGCCAGCATGCCCATCACCGACAAAGGCGCCTCCAACATGCTCAAGTTGAGCCATGTGGATTAGAGCCTTATAGGCAATGGCTTCATTTTACTTCAAGTGAAGGAACCATTCTGCATGTTGGTGGAATGATCCAACGAGCTGGTGGAATGGTCAATGTATCCGGTAAGATGATCTCCCAATAGCGACTTTCATGCGATCATCACCGAATGTCGGCTCCCCCTACTTAAAGCATTTTAACACATTGGGCATGATGCCCCTTGGAGGTAAGGTGTAAGTTTGTGCCACTGTATTAACAACCTAATAGTAACATCATGGCATTGAACATTCCGTTGCTGGCCGAAATATGTGAGGTAGCAGGAGCTCCCGGCTACGAAAGCCGTATCCGCGAAATAGTGCTGCGCGAAGTGACCCCATTGGTAGACGAGGTATCTATAGATAACATGGGCAATGTCACCGCCATCAAGAAAGGCCGCGAACGCAAGAAGGTGATGATCGCTGCCCACATGGACGAGATCGCTTTCATGATCACCCATATTGACGATAAAGGTTTTCTACGCTTTCATACCCTTGGCGGCTTCGACCCGAAGACCTTGACCGCTCAGCGCGTCATTGTGCATGGCAAACAGGACCTCATTGGCGTCATGGGCAGCAAACCCATCCACGTGATGACGGCCGAAGAGCGCACCAAGCCACCAAAGACCACCGATTTTTTTATCGATCTGGGGTTGCCCAAAGAAGAGGTTGACAAACTGGTGAAGGTGGGCGATGTGGTGACCCGCGAGCGCAAACTGATCGAAATGGGCAATTGCGTCAACTGCAAGAGCATCGACAATCGGGTGTCTGTCTTTATCCTCATCGAAGCATTGCGTACGCTTGGCGATGTGCCATATGATGTGTTTGGCGTGTTCACCGTTCAAGAAGAAATAGGCATCCGTGGCGCCAATGTATCGGCATTGAAGCACCAGCCCGACTTCGGTTTTGGCCTCGACACCACCATCGCTTTCGATGTGCCGGGCTCCACGCCACACGAAATGATCACTGAACTGGGCAAAGGGGTTGCTATCAAGATCATGGACTCGTCCACCGTTTGCGACTATCGCATGGTAGAATTCATGAAGACAACTGCCGACAAGCACAAGATAACCTGGCAGCCCGAGGTGCTCACAGGTGGTGGCACCGACACGGCCGGCATCCAACGCATGACGGCCGGAGGAGCCATTGCAGGAGCCATTTCCATCCCAACGCGCCATATCCATCAGGTCATTGAAATGGCCGACAAAGGCGATATCCAGTTAAGCATAGACCTATTGCAACGCTGCTTGGAAGAGCTCCACACCTTCAACTGGGCGCATCGGTAACTGCCATTTGAAACAATTTTCGCTGCGGCATTATGGAAAAAATATGCTGCCTGCATCTCTGTTTCAATTGAAGCCCTTTGGTTTCGCTCAAACAACTACTTTTACCCGCCTTAAATCCCAATAAGCATGGAAATTAAGAAGAACCCAGTAGCCGACCTCGAGAAGAAGCGTTCGCTCTTCATGATGGCCGGTTATGTAGTGGCCCTCTCCGTAGTGCTCGTGGCTTTCGAATGGAAGACCTTTGAGCGTACTGCCGGAGACCTTGGGCAGCTTGTGGTGGATAATCTCGAAGAAGAGATCATCCCTATCACCGAGCAGGAGATAAAACCACCACCGCCACCACCACCGCCACCGCCACCAGCTCCTGAGATCGAGATAGTGGACGATGACGTGGAGATCGAGGACGAGGTTGAGATCCAGGACGTGGAGGCCGACCAGAAGACCGAGGTAAAAGAAATCGCTAAACCTGTTGAAGAAGAACCACAGGAACCAGATTTCTTCACCATTGTGGAAGACATGCCTGCTTTTCCAGGTGGTGATGGAGCGTTGCTCAAATTCATCGCAGAAAATGTGGTCTATCCCCCTATCGCCAAAGAAAACGGCATCACTGGGGTAGTGTATGTGAGCTATGTGGTAGATAAAGATGGTTCCATCAAGGATGCCAAGGTTGTGCGAGGTGCAGACCCATTCTTGGATAAGGAGGCTGTTCGTGTGGTAAAAATGCTAAAGGGCTACAAACCCGGCAAGCAACGCGGCAAGCCAGTTCCGGTTCAGTTCACCATTCCTATCCGTTTCGTACTGAACTAACTATCCGTCATACTTGAGTTCAAAGGCCCGTTCCATTTTGGTTCGGGCCTTTTTTTTGGATTTATTTTCTCGCATCGCAAATATTCTGTTCACATCTGCGTTAATGCATGAAATACGATGATATGG
>JBFYQB010000456.1:0-4699 GCA_041302955.1 Flavobacteriales bacterium | reverse complement strand
GAACAATCCATTGACGAAGGCACCTATACCGTATTCACTGATAGCGAGATGGGGCTCACTTCACTGGATGGCGACACCTTCTTCTTTGAAGGCTACCATAGTGGAATAAGGAAGGTGAATGAGATGTATGTCATCCGCCACGATTGTTGCCATATCGAGCCAGTGTCTGGAGTGCAGCAGGTGGTGGTGACCGATTAGTCTGGGACGGAATCGGTGTTACCGACATGAAGATCTGATAAAGGATAGACCATAGAGGCATCCCGATCGTCCCATGGACGTCAGAGGGTGACAATGCTTATCTTGCGCCAACCAACACAACCTGCTACCCCCGCTGTGACCGCATTCCGTTTGTCCGTCTTAGTATGCTGCATGGTGCTTGCAGGCGTATTGAACAGCGCAGGTCAATCCCTCTTCGTTCCTGGGGGAGCATCCTATGTGAATTGTGGCGATCTGGATGTCCCCGGAAATCAGATCACTGTAGAGGCGTTGGTCATGTCCGTTGGCACCAGTGTCAATATCGTGTCCAAGCATACTGGTCCGGCCAATGTGAACTATCTGCTGCGTCCAGGTGGCGTTGAACTGACAACCACCAATGGCTTCATAAGCGCACCCGCCAATTTCAGTCCTACCCCTAATGAGTGCTATCACGTGGCCTTCACCTATGATGGCGCCACGGTCAAATACTATGTCAACGGATGCTTGGCCTCGTCTGTGGCCCACTCGGGCAACTTGGTGACCAACAACCTGGCAACGGCCATAGGCAATCAGAGCAGTTGTCAGTGTGAGGCGTGGAACGGCTACATAGACGAAGTGCGCATCTGGAACGTGGCCCGAACAGAGGCCCAGTTGCAGGCCAACATGCAGAACCTGCCTACGCCTACCACGCAACCGGGCCTTCTGGCATACTACAAGTTCAGTGGCAACTACATCAACGAGCAAGGTAATCCAACGTGGACCGGCACCCCTATGGGCGCACCTCAACTACTGGCCAACCCTACGTGTGAAAATGCCAATTTCACCTTTGGCGCAACGGCCATTGCAACTGATGCAACCTGTCCCGGAAGTGCCAATGGCAGTGTTGCGATCAGCGCCACTGGAGGATTTGCCAGTTACACCTACTCGTTTGATGGCGTGAATTATGGACCGGCCAACACACAGGGAGGATATGCCGCTGGCAATGTGAATGCTTTTGCCCGCTCGGGTATTGGAAACTGCATTGTGCCCGTTACGGCCACTGTGAATGAACCATTGCCCATCACCACCTCCGTTGTTGGTACAGACCCAACATGCAATGGAGGAGCGAACGGAACGGCTACGGTCACCATTTCGGGGGGCACTCCGCCCTACTCCTTCGCATGGCCCAATGGCAGCAACCAGCAGAACCCTACCAACCTCACGGTAGGCAGTCATATCGTGCAGATAACAGACGCCAACGGGTGCACCGCGATAGACAGTGCAGTATTGGCCGAACCGCAGCAACTGCTGCCCGCTGCCTATGCCACCTATGTCAGTGCCCCTGGAGTGTGCGATGCATCGGCAAACTCCAATGCGCAGGGAGGTACGCCTCCTTACACGTATAGCTGGAGCAATGGGTCGACACTTCCGATGACGGCAGGGTTATGTCAGGGGCCTACTACCATAACGCTTACCGATGATAACGGCTGTGTTGCCCAGCAGGTGCTGAACATCAGTGTGCCAGCCTGCCTTACAGATGTGGATTTCGGTACGTGGCAACTGGTGGGCAATCCAGCCAATGGCAACTGGCTGGTGCAGGCCGGTGGCGCACAGCTGCGACAGACGGTGAACGGCAATCCGACCTTCTTTGTCACTCCAGTGGACTACATCAATGTCCGCATGAAAGGCCGCATGCGCACCACCGATGGGGATGATGACTTTATCGGTGTGGTCTTCGGTCTGAAGCAACCATTGGGCAATTCCACCCAATATGACACATGGCTCTTCGACTGGAAACAGACCAATCAGAACAGCAACGGATTCGTTGGCTATGAAGGCTTCGCTCTGAGCCGCATCTTAGGCAACATCCCTAATCCTACAGCTGCTTTGAGCCCCACCTTCTGGGGACATACCAACACCCCTGAATTCACTGTGGTGGCCACAGACTATTCTACTTCCAATGGCTTTGTGCGGAATCAATATCACGATATTGAAGTGCTCTACACCACCACACGGGCTGTGATCATAGTTGACAACGATACCATATTTGACATTGCAGACTGCTTTGAGCCGGGCCGATTCGGATTCTATAACTATTCGCAGCCAGACGTTTATTACACGGACTTCACGTATGAGCTGTTTACCAGTTTTGAACTGGAGGCCGATGAGGTATGCGTAGGCGACACTACCCGCATCACCTTCTTTGAACCATGCAGTCCCAACAACGACCTGACCCAATTCGATGAGTTGAGATGGGATTTTGGAGATGGCACCACCTTCACCAACAATGCCATAACTGTTGACAATGTGAACCCCACGCATGTGTATGCTGCGGCTGGGAATTACACCATCCGCCTTATTGCATTGGACAATCTTGGTTGTCGCGACACGGTGTATAGAAGCGTGGAGATACTGCCGCTACCGAATCCGAATTTCAACGTTACGGACCAGTGCTTTCAGGATGTTACGCAGTTCACTGACGCATCGAACACGGGGGGCTACCCCATCACTGGATGGCAATGGGACCTTGGCGATGGCAGCACGTCTGCACTTCAGGATGTTTCACATACCTATGCGGCTTCGGGCACCTACAATGTGTCGCTCGTAGCCACTGACGCATTTGGATGCCGGGATACGGTCATTCAACCTACCGACATCTATGCACTTCCCGTGGCGGCATTTGCCTTTGTCGGTGTATGTGATGGCGAACCGATGGATCTGCTCGATGTGTCGCAGGATATATCAGGGATCGTATCCATCACATGGAATCTTGGCGATGGCAGCACGGCCACTACTCCTTTGGTCTCGCATCTCTATGCCGCAGCTGGCACGTACAGTGTCACGTTGGATGTGACCTCTGGTGAAGGATGCTTGGCGCAGATCACGCAGCCTGTGACCGTATATCCCAACCCGGTTGCAGATTTCACTACGACTCAGGTCTGTGCCGGATTGGAGACCGACCTTACCGATGTGTCCACCGTGGCAGCACCCTCCACCATTACTGGATGGGCATGGGACATCATCAACAACGGAACAGTGGAATTCACCACCCAGAATGCCCAACACACCTTTGGCCTGGGGGGCACCTATGACGTTAGCCTTACAGTGACCACAGATGCCGGCTGCAACGCCACATTGGTGGTACCCGTGATGTCAGACCCTATTCCAAGTGCCATTGCCGCTGCAACAGAAGCCTGCCTTGGGCAGCCCAACGACCTTAGCGACCAATCGATGGTGGCCTTTGGAACCATTGATGCATGGGAATGGGATTTCGGTGATGGATCGGCCGTGGACAACACGCAGAATCCATCCCATATCTACGCGGCATTCGGAACCTATGACGTGACTCTTACCGTGACCTCCGACCGAGGATGCACGGACAACGTAAGCCTACAGGCCATTGTGCATAAGTTGCCAGTGCCCGCATTCGCTCCCATCGATGATTGCTTTGCACTCAATTATCCATTCACCGATGCATCCACCATTGGTGCGGGAACACTAACGGCCTGGGACTGGGATTTTGGTGATGGCACTACTGGCAGTGTTCAAGACCCGCCCCACTCCTACCCCACGTTCGGCACGTATTCCGTCCAATTGACGGTGACCAGCAGCGAAGGTTGCACGGACAGCATCACACAGGACATCGTGCTGCATGACAATCCGGTTGCCGGTTTCGTTGTGCCTGCCGTTTGCCAGCAGGAACCTGTTGCCATTCAAGATACCAGCAGCATACAGGAAGGGGCCATCGTTGCGTGGAGCTGGACCTTTGCCGGAGGAGGCACTTCGTCCGATCAGAATCCGACACATGCTTTCCTCGCCAGTGGAAATGTGACCGTACAGCTCACGGTGACCTCCGATTTTGGATGTACCGGTTCGACAACTGTGGCTGTCCCTGTTCATCCCAAACCGAATGCGGCATTCACAGCTCCTGATGTCTGTCTGGATGAAGAAACAGTGATCACCGATCAGAGCACGGTAGCGACAGGCACGATAATCTCCCTTGCATGGGAGCTCAGTGATGGCACCACCGAAACGAACACCACATTCAATCATCTCTTCACTCCTGCCGGCACGTACGACATCACGCTGATGGTAGAGACCGACCAAGGATGCCGCGATACGCTCATCGCACAGACGGAGGTGCACCGATTGCCGACTGCAGATTTCTCCTTTGCCGATGTGTGCCTTGATGCCAACGCCCTGTTTACCGACCAGTCCATTGCCAACTCCGGACAGGTCGATTCGTGGCAATGGGATCTTGGTGATGGTGCATCTTCTACCGATGCAGGACCAGTAGCACATGCCTATGCTGCCGAGGGAACGTATGATGTGACCCTGATCGTGGGTACGAACTTCGGATGCAGCGACACCATCCTACAGAGCATTATCATTCACCCGATGCCCGTTGCCAACTTCTCGGCAGATTCTGTCTGCTTTGGGCTGGAGACCACCTTCACCGATCTGAGCACCATCACAACAGGCACCATAGCCGGCCATTCGTGGCTTTTCGGTGGCGGTCAAGGCA
>JBFYQB010000455.1:0-2519 GCA_041302955.1 Flavobacteriales bacterium | reverse complement strand
CTGCCGTGGTTCCTGAATGGCCGATGGTTGCGAGCTGTGAGGCAAGGTCATGCAGCTAACCGTAACGTTATCCTCATCAATGATGCACAAGCGGACCGAGTCATCGCGGAATATCTCGATCCTGCCGAAACCGCTCTTGAAGTTCATGTTCTGTACGCCCTGCCCGCCTCCGTTCCAAAGCGAATCTTTGACCGTGCCCATGCCCAGCAATTGCATCACCGAATCAATATGGTACGTAAGCTCTGGTCCGTAACCCGCCACTGGGCCCGTGTTCAGTTCGGGAAGGCCACCGTTGCGGCCATCGTCCATCACGTTGGTGTGCACATGGCCACTCAACACGATGACATCCTTGATGTTGTTCAACGATAGAAAGTCAAGCAGGCCCTGCTGTTCCATCGGATAGCCCGCCCAGTTGCTGCACAGCGAGTGTGCCAATCTGAAGCCTGTGCCCGATTCGCCTCCAAGGTCGAATATGAAGTGCTGAAGGCCCATGCCTACGTTGATCACTTTGCGGAACTGCTTATTGAACATCACACCGCTCACCAGAAACTTCCAATCGGCTGTGGAATTGGTCAGTCCATCGCGCAACCACTGCAACTGTGTTGCTCCAAGCAAGGTCTGCCCTGGCTTAGGGTCAAAGAGCCACATGTCTGTCTCGGCATCATAGGTGAACGTGCTGTCAAGATGATTGCCACAGTTGCGCACATCCAGAAAGAACACTTCGGCATTGCCATACCGATAGCTGTGATACATGCCCACCTCCGGGTTGGCCAGTGGGAAATGTGGAAAGTACTCGCCATAGGCCGCCATCATGTTCTCAAAGGCACCTTCGGGCGTTGGTGATATGTTTATCGTGTTGCTTGCAGTACTGTCGGGATTGAGCACGAACTGCGGAAAGTGATTGTTTGTGCGCGCCCATATACCATCATGATTGTCAACTACATAATCGAATACTGTGCTGCGTATCACCTTGGGCATGTTGGGCTCCTCTTCTGAATAGCGCCTACGGTACGACCGCTGTAGTTTCTGCCAGCTCATGCGCCAGTCAAAGGGCAGCTGATAGTCGGGATAGGTCCAGTCGCCAGTGTGGAGGATAAGGTCAGGTTGCTGGGCATGGATAGCATTGAAGGCGTTGTAGGTGCCCAGTTCCTGACAGCTCAGCACGTTCCACTCATACTCGCCCTGCTGCCCTACTTCTGGAAAGGTCTTGAAATGGCCTTGCAGCGAATCGGCCTCGCCATTGATCATCACCCTGTAGTTATAGGTCGTGAAGGGCTCGAGCCCGCTGACATCCATGATGATACTGGTGTCGCGATCCGCCAGCGTGGCGCTTGAGAACACCAATGGGTCGATGAACTGGGTATCCGTGTCCAATTGCAGATCGAAGGCTGTTGCTTGCGAGGTGCGCACAAAGAAACGAGCCCCATTAGGCGATGCACCGCCCACTACAGGGCCATGGGTAACGCGTTGGGCAGTTGCTCCGCCAAAGGCGAACAGCAAGCAAGATGTTGCAAAAAGCAGGTGGTGGAAACGCATGATGCGGTAGAATTGATTTTTGTCAAATCTACAAACGCCCGCGATCGCAGCAATGCTTTCCGTCAGTCTTAACCTACAGACAATAATTCAGGTCCAGCTTAGCGTTTCACGCACCTATCTCCATGCGACAGGCCTCCAGAATATCCAATGCCTCTTGGCGGGTGGCCGCCTCTGCGTAGGTGCGCAACACAGGCTCGGTGCCCGATGGACGTATCATCACCCAACTCTCATCGCTGAGCCAATACTTCCATCCATCAAGGTTGTCCACGCGCACCACCTTATACTTGCCGAATGCCACGAATCCATTGGCCCGGCATTTTTCCGTGATGCTGTCTTTCAACGTTGTTGGGATATGCAGGTCGTTGCGCTCAAACGCGAATGGCCCTGTGATGGCATAGACCTCGGCCACCAGTTCTTTCAGCGACCTGCCTGTGCGTGCCATCAGTTCCCATATCAGCAGGCCGTTCCATATGCCATCGCGTTCAGGGATATGGCCCTTTACGGCTATCCCCCCACTCTCTTCGCCTCCCACCAGCACATCTTCTTTCAACATGATACTGCACAGATGCTTGAATCCGATCTTGACCGTTTCCAGCTCAAGTCCATAGTGGTCGCACAGGGTCTTGACCTTGACGGAGGAGGAGAAACCTGCGCATACCTTGCCATTCCAGCCTTTATAGGCATGCAGGTAATGCACCAGCAGCAACAGCACATGATGACTGTCCACATACTGGCCTTCGCTGTCAAACAGTGCAATGCGGTCGGCATCGCCATCGGTGGCAAGGCCGCAATCTATGTTGCCCGCCAACTGGATCACTTCGGCAAACTCACCCAGGTTCTTAAGTATCGGTTCGGGCGGCACGCCATCGAACAAGGGGTTGCGCTCGCAATGCAGAAAGGTGATGTCCGGCAGCAATCTGCGCATCACGTCCTGGCCTGAGCCATACATGGCATCGTAGGCGAACTGCATCTTTGTATTGCGC
>JBFYQB010000454.1:0-4628 GCA_041302955.1 Flavobacteriales bacterium | reverse complement strand
TATTTGCGTAGAGGAACGCTGTACAATAATGTGGGCAATCCCCAAGCTGCACTTGACAACCTGACTGCAGCCATCAACCTGCTTCCTGATAACCTCGAAGGTTATTACAATCGGGGCATTGCGCATGCAAATCTGGGAAAGCACGAGAATGCTGTTGCGGATTATTCAAAAGTGATCGAGAAGAACAGGCAGCATGTTGACGCATTCATCAACAGAGGCATCTCTTACCGGAAAATGGAACAGTATACCAAGGCTCTGGAAGATTTCGAATCGGCAATAAGGTTTGACAAGATGAATTCTGACGCCTATGTGAACCGTGGAATCGTTCACCGCCTAATGGAGAATTTTGACTTCGCCATTGCGGACTATACTCAGGCCATCGTACTGAACCCGAACAATTCTGATGCGTTCTACAACCGCGGAATAGCCTATGCCAAACGCGACCAGCACCAAGATGCCATACGGGATTTCTCAAAGGCCATTGAGATAAATCCAGAGGATGCAGATTCGTTCATGAACCGTGGCATTGAAAAAGTGATCTCGGGTAAGAAGGAGGATGGCTGCAAAGACATCATATCTGCGGCCAATCTGGGATTAGAGATCGCTGTGCAGGAGCGCAACAAGTTCTGCGGCTTCTAAATCGAAAGCTTTATCTCAGGGTCAACGTTAAGCCAACGGATGGGGCGGGCATTTGGCCCGGCATTGTCTGCTGGATAAGCGGACGTACGCGCATCGACAGATCTTCACTGACGTCAAAATCCTTTAAATGCCCATCAACGTTGGCATCTATTACGTTGAGAACATAGAGAATTCCCATCAGTATAAATGAAAGGTCGCGATTGCGCTGACTGGAGGTTTTCAACTGCTGAAGATTCGCATCGGAATATCGCCCAGCAAATTCATCTACGGTTGACGGATCATCATCAACACGGAGCAGATAGGCCTCCTTGTAGCGGGTCATGTCCATATGATTCGTCACAGCCATGTATGTTAGGCCTGCATATCCACCATAGATGATAGGCACCTTCCACCATTTTCCATTGTACACCTGACCGAGACCGGGCAATGCCGCACTCATGATGGTCGCTTTCTTGGGCGAATGCGGTTTCTTGATGGTGCGAATGGGAATGGTGTCGGCACGCGCTAGCACAGAGTCTATGCTCTGAGCGCACAGTTGCGGGGCAACCATGGTCAGCATAAGCATTAATCCAAAACTTGCGTGTTTACAGCTCACTGAATGTTTGCCATTGAATGCAAGAGCAAAGAACGGCATCAATGCACTATGGCAGAAGGTCCAGTATGGAGAGAACTCTTTTGAGGTCGGCCTCGTCCGTAAAACTTATAGTGAGGCTGCCTTTGCCCTGAGCATTCGCTTTTAGAGCGATGTCGGCATTGAGCTGTTCTTTCACATGCGATGCAATGCGCTGATAGGCGAATGGCAATTCTTTGGTCGCAGGACCTTTGGGCTTGGTCTGCTTTGCATTGCGAGACCTGTTCTCGGTATCGCGCACGGAAAGCTGCTCAGTGATGATCTGCTTATACAGCTGCAACTGCTCCAATGGGTCTTCAATACCAATGAGCGCCCGCGCATGCCCCATGGTCACCTCTCCGTTGGCAATGCCCTTCTGGATTTCGGGTGGCAGCTTAAGTAGGCGGAGATAGTTGGCAATGGTACTGCGCTGTTTGCCTACACGCTCGCTGAGGGCTTCCTGCGTAAGATTGCATTCTTCAATGAGGCGTTGATAGCTGAGCGCCACTTCTATGGCATCGAGCTCGTGGCGTTGAATATTCTCCACAAGGGCCATCTCGAGCATGGCCTGATCGTTGGCAATGCGAATGAATGCTGGAACCTCATCCAGACCAGCCAGCTGCGATGCCCTGAACCTGCGCTCGCCAGATATGAGCTGATACTTGTCGTAGCCAAGCTTGCGCACCGTGATGGGCTGTATGATGCCCAACTGGCGGATGGACGCGGCCAATTCGTCCAATTTCTCCTGATCGAAATGCGTGCGTGGCTGAAATGGATTTGCCTCGATCTGCGCTATCGGGATAGTGCTGATGGAACCGACCAGAGCGCTATCGCCTCCGCGCGAGGTGACGTCTGTATCGGGATTCTGCAAAAGGGCTCCGAGTCCACGGCCCAAGGCGTTCTTCTTGGCCATCAGCTCAGTATCTTATCGCTGTCCTTGAGACGGGTAAGTCCGTTCTTCTGCAATATCTCGCGGGCAAGGTTGAGGTAGTTGTTGGCACCTTTGGATGCGGCATCGTGCATAATGATGCTCTGTCCATAACTGGGCGCCTCGCCCAACTTGGTATTGCGGGCAATTATGGTGTCAAATACCATCTGCTGGAAGTGGGTCTTCACCTCTTCCACCACCTGATTGGCCAAACGCAAACGGGCGTCATACATGGTAAGTAGCAGTCCTTCGATCTCCAGATCAGGATTGAGGCGTGCCTGAACGATCTTGATCGTATTGAGTAGTATGCCCAATCCTTCCAGTGCAAAATACACGCATTGGATGGGTATAAGCACACTGTCTGCAGCCGTCAGGCTAAAGACAGTGATGAGCCCAAGTGATGGCGAACAGTCCACAATGATGAAATCGTAGTCGTTCTTGATCTTATTGAGGGCCAGCTTGACCATCATCTCCCTGTTGGGCAGGTTTATCATCTCGATCTCGGCACCCACAAGGTCTATATGGGCCGGCAGAATGAACAGATTGGGTGTATCGGTGCTCAGGATAATGTCCTTTGGCTCGGCCTCTCCTATGATGCACTCGTAGATACTGGTCTTCACGTTGCGCGGGTCGAAGCCCACGCCCGAAGTGGAATTGGCCTGTGGGTCGGCATCCACCAGCAGCACCTTATATTCCAATACAGCAAGACTTGCCGCAAGATTGATGGCAGTGGTGGTCTTTCCTACCCCGCCTTTCTGATTTGCAATCGCTATGATCTTGCTCATGTTCAGGTGCTCCGTTTCCTCTCGCAAAAGTAACCTTACGAAAGGGGTTGCCACCCACTTGTTTTCAACAACGGGGCATGGTTGCTAACAGAAAAAGGTGTGATGAACGACCATTTGTAACCACCAGTGAACTGTCCGCATACCCTACTGCAACCCATTGATAGCCATCTTTTGGATGAAGAACAAGGCGGTTTTACCACCAACTGAGCAGCATTCCTGATCAATTGGGAGTCATTCCTGATCAATTGGCAATGACTGCTGATCAATTGGTAATGACTGCCGATCAATTGGCAATGACTGCCGATCAATCGGCAACGACTACCGATCAATTGGCAATGACTGCTGATCAATTGGCAACGACTGCCGATCAATTGGCAACGACTGCTGATCAATCGGCAACGACTGCCGATCAATTGGCAATGACTGCCAATCAATTGGCAACGACTGCCGATCAATGAAAAATGACTCCAGTGCAAGGTGTCAACTCCTCGGACCGATGATGAAAGACACCCGCTAAGGCACGAGGTCCGCCCGCTTCATGAAGTCTTTTGTCGCCTGCATATGCGGCTGCATCTGCACATCGGCCTCGAGGAATGGCACCACCTTGCGGTAATCGGCCATCCATTGCTCTACGATGGGCGAACTTCTGTGAGGCCTACGGAAATCAAGGGCCTGAGCAGCGGTGAACAGTTCGATGGCCAACACCTGATACACGTTTTCCACCACTTCGATGAGCTTGGTGGCGGCATTGGCCCCCATGCTCACATGGTCTTCCTGCCCGTTGGAACTGACTATGCTGTCTACCGAGGCGGGTGTGCACAGTTGCTTGTTCTGGCTTACGATGCTGGCCGCGGTATATTGCGGTATCATAAAACCGGAATTGAGCCCAGGACTGTTCACCAGATAGTCGGGCAGACCATTGCGGCCGGATACCAATTGGAAAGTTCTCCGCTCAGATATGTTGGCCAGTTCGGCAAGCCCGATGGCCAGAAAATCGAACGTGAGGGCCAATGGCTGCCCGTGGAAATTGCCTGCTGATATGATGCGGTCGTCTTCGGGGAATATGAGCGGATTGTCGGAAACCGAATTTATCTCACGCTCCACCACCTGCATGGCATAGGCCACCACATCGGCCGTGGCGCCATGTACCTGGGGCATGCAGCGGAACGAGTACGGATCCTGCACCTGCAGTTTGGGCATGGCAAGCAACTCGCTCCCTTCCAAAATGGAACGCACGCGGGCTGCACAATGCACCTGTCCGGGATGCGGTCTCACTTGTTGCACCAAAGCATCGAAGGGCTCTATCCTCCCTCCTATCGCATCCAACGATATGGCCCCGATGAGGTCGGCAAAATAGACCAATCGCTGGGCGTGGATGAGTGCATAGGCGCCATGGGCCGACATGAATTGGGTGCCGTTGAGCAGGGCCAGCCCTTCCTTCATGCCCAGTTGCAACGGCTTCCAACCAAGTTGTTGCAGCACTTCTGCGGCCGGGCGCATCTCACCGTTGTGATATACCTCGCCTTCGCCCAATAGCGGCAACGACAGATGGGCCAAAGGTGCCAGGTCGCCACTGGCACCCAGCGAACCCTGCGCATAGATGACAGGTAGCACATCTTGCTTCAGATGATCCAGCAGGCGCTGCACCGTAGTGAGCTGCACACCG
>JBFYQB010000453.1:0-7490 GCA_041302955.1 Flavobacteriales bacterium | reverse complement strand
TCCGTTTGCCGATAACCTCTCTCCCTGCTCCTATTATGGTCTTCTTACCAGTTTCCTGATAGCGTTTCAAATAGTGGTCGTGGTTACTGTGATCGGGTTCGGGCATCAGCACTTTGACATTCTTGCCAAGCACCTCGCTCTCTTCGAACCCGAATAGACGCAATGCAGCTGGATTCACAAGCTCTATCCTGCCCCGCTGATCCATGATGATCATACCTTCAACAGCAGTTGCCAAAATGGCTTTTAGCTTATTGTCGGTTTCGCGGAAAGCTGTTTCAGCCAGTTTTCTTCCACTGATGTCATGAATGGCGCCAGCAAATACTTTGACGCCTTCAAGAACCAACTCATTCACATTCAAAAATATGGGGAATAAGGAGCCATCTTTCCTCTTGCCCACCACTTCCCGGCCGCCACCTATGACGTGTCTTTCGCCCGTGCGGTGATAATTTCTGATGTAATTATCGTGTTGGCTATGATAGGGCTCTGGCATAAGCATACGCACATTCTTGCCTATCAGCTCGTCCACATCATACCCGAACAATGCCTTCATGGCAGGGTTCACGGTAAGAATCAATCCCTTATCGTCAATGACCACTATGCCATCAATAAGGTGGTGAACTATACCCTTTAAGGCCTCTTGGTTGAACATAACATCAGAAACTTAACATTTGCAAAATTAAGGTAATAGACCTGTGGAATATTGAACCTTTGTCACCATGAAAATGCTACTTTCGGCTCTTGAAATGAGGTGGCTCCTTTTGGTTCCTTTTGTGGTTTTTCAAATGCTTTTCGGGGCTTTGACCTTACACGCCCAATCGGCTCAGGAGTATTACCAGAGAGCACGGTCAAAGGCCGAGATGCAGAATTACAGAGGCGCGTTGAAAGACCTCAATTCTGCACTGGATCTGGACCCTCGCTATATTCAAGCATTCAACTACCGTGGCTATGTGAAGGACGAACTTGACGACTATTACGGTGCGCTCAAGGACTATAATATGGCTATTTCGCTCAAAGGCGACTACAGCGATGCCTATGCCAACAGAGGCAAATCCAAGCGCAAATTGAACGACCTGAAAGGCGCTATTGAGGATTATTCCACTGCAATAGCCTTGAATCCTAATGTAAAGGAGTCTTTTCTTGGAAGAGGTCAGACCCGAAAGGATCTTGCTGATTATGATGGTGCACTCAAAGACCTGAACAATGCGGTCAAGCTTGATCCCTCTTACGGTAAATCTTACTCTCTTCGCGGTCAAGTGAAGCTACTAAAGGGCGATCTTGTAGGAGCATGCAGTGACTTGTTAAAGGCCCAGAAACTGGGGTACAGCCCTCCCGTTGCCGCATTTAAGGAACATTGCAATTAGTGTGATAGCAATCCATGTGGGGTTGCGTTGGTTGAGTATTTTTGGCCACCTTAAAAACGGACATGTCAAAACTTCTCCCTGTACTATCTTTCCTTTTCCTAATTTCACTCTCCTCTACCGCCCAAGAAGCCCCCGAGCAATTTAAGATCGGGGTTCAGAAATTTGCGGAGAGAGAATACATGGAGGCGCTTGCTGCCTTTGATATAGCCATCAGCAAAGACAAGAAAAAAGCAGAATACTACCTGAAACGTGGCGAGACCAAAATGGCCTTGGGCAATGATATTGGTGCCATACAGGATTTCAATAAGGTGATAGAGTTGGAGCCAAAGAATAGTATGGCCTATGCCAATAGAAGCTCGGTGTATGTGACCCTGAAAGATTTTAAAGGAGCCATTGAAGACTGCAAAATGGCCATTGAGATCAATGCTCAGAACCCAATAGCGCATCTGCGTCTTGCAAATGCGCTTGCTAAGCAAAAGGAGTTCATTGAAGCTATGAAATCATACAACGAAGCCATCAAACTAGACCCTTATACCCTTGAAGGTCACTTCAGCCGCGCAGAATGCAAAGTGGCATTAGGTGATTATCTCGGTGCAGTGCAGGATTTCAATAAGGTGATAAAGATCGATTCGGAGTACGGTTCAGCCTATCTGCAACGTGGCATCACCAAGAGCTTTCTTGGCGATAAGGCCGGTGCCTGCATCGACTGGAGCATAGCTGGCGAACTGGGTGCTTCTGAAGCTTACGACTACATCAGGTCCAAGTGTAACCAATAATGTCATTGAAGTCTGCCAGCGACCATATTGCCGAAGGCGACCTCAAATTCGAGAGCAAGGAATTTGAGGGTGCTGTGCAGGATTATTCGTCTGCATTGGCGCTAGATCCTGATAATTCTGAGATACTCTATAACCGTGGATTAGCTAATTTCTTCGGCAAGAATATTGCCGCAGCATACAGCGATTTCTCGAGGGCTTTGGAGTTGAACCCTAAGCATGAGGATGCCCTTTTCAACCGGGCGCGCATCTCTTCACTGTTGGGCTCTTTTGAATTAGCGCTCCGCGATTATACAAACGCCATTGAACTGAATGATGAAGATGGCGAACTGTTTGCCAATCGTGGCGCGGTGAGGCTTCAACTGAAAGATATGGAAGGCGCGATCAGAGACTTTTCACATGCGCTCCACCTCAATCCATCAGATGGAAAGGCCCTATATAATAGAGGTATGGCCAAATTGCATCTCAACGATAGGCATGGGGCGATGCAAGACCTTGCTTTGGCCTACGACAATGGAATAATGCAGGCCAAGGAGACCCTCCTTGCGCTCCAAAACTAAGGTTCGGAACTTTTATTGTACAAGGTCGTACAAACCCCTCCCATCTACTTGGAATGCGGAGAATATTACTGCTGGTTTTTATCGTGCTTTCGTGTCCAAATGTCAATGGGCAATCTTCGAAAGACGCGTATTTGCAAGGCTTGCTCCGTACTAACGAGGGCATGGATGAGGAAGCTCTACCTTATTACACGAAGGCTATTGGCCTAAAACCCGACTATGTGGATGCCTTGCTCATGCGCGGATCCACATTACTTCGATTGAAACAGTATCGTCTGGCATTGGCTGACCTGGATAAGGCCATTGAAACCGATACCAAACTGATGAAGGCCTACAACTACAGAGCCCATTGTTTCCTCGAACTCAAGGACAATAAACGTGCGGTTGCCGATTTCAGTAAGGTGATTGAACTGAATCCACAATATGCCAATGCATATGACAGTCGTGGTCAGGTACTGTTCATCATGGGTAAGTACCATGATGCCCTACCCGACTTTGACAAGGCATTGATGATAGACCCAAAGTTGCACGAAACTTATTTTAGAAGGGCACGTGCTGAATTGGCCATTCATGACACCATATCTGCTATGCGAGACCTTAACAGTGCTATAAAGCTCGCAGATACAGAGGCGGAATATCTCACCTTGCGAGCATGGCTTCTCCTAAACCAAAAGGACTTTAAAAATGCTTTGAAGGACGCCTCACGGGCTATAAAATTGAATCCCTCTGACGCGCGTCCCTTCGTTTATAGAGCAAGGGTCAGAATTGAGGAGAATCAGTTGAAACAGGCTTGCGCAGACCTCCATACAGCCAGCAACCTTAACAATTTGGAGGCTAAGGAAATGATAGAGGTTTATTGCTTCGATCCTACCGAAGAAACCGCACACTGAACACCAGTACAATTTTTGACCACTACCTTTGACGCTATGGCAAACCATGGCTCTGGCGCTCCATTGGCCGAGAGGCTGCGCCCAAACTCCATTGCCGAATATCAGGGACAGCGACATCTACTGGGTGAAGGCTCCGTGTTACGCAACGCCATTGAATCTGGGATGCTGCCATCTATGATTCTATGGGGTCCGCCTGGAACTGGCAAGACCACTTTGGCCAATGTCATTTCCAGCACCTTAGATCGACCCTTTTATAGCCTCAGTGCAATTCATTCCGGAGTAAAGGATGTGCGCGATGTTATCGATAAGGCCAAAAATCAAGGAATGTTCTCATCGGGCAGACCGATTCTTTTCATTGATGAGATTCACCGTTTCAGCAAATCTCAGCAGGACAGCCTTCTGGCAGCGGTTGAAAAAGGAATTGTGACCTTAATTGGTGCCACCACGGAAAATCCGTCATTCGAGGTCATATCTGCACTCCTTTCGCGTTGTCAGGTATATATTCTGAACGAATTGGAGCGTTCCGATCTGGAGTCATTACTCGAAAAAGGAAGGCTGCTGCTATGCAATGAGCTGAACACCTCCATCACGATAAGGGAAAGCAATGCCTTGTTGCGTTTTTCTGGTGGCGATGCCCGAAAGCTGCTCAATGCATTTGAACTGGTGGTGCACTCACTTGACGCTCCACAAAGAAATGTAACGGATGAAGCCGTCCTGCATTGTGTGCAGAATGTTATTCCGAGCTATGACAAGAATGGTGAAAACCATTACGATATAATCTCGGCAATGATCAAGAGTATTCGCGGCAGCGACCCTAATGCAGCTGTATATTGGCTTGCTCGCATGGTAAAGGCAGGAGAAGATCCCAAGTTCATCGCCCGCAGATTACTCATACTTGCTTCCGAAGACATTGGGGCTGCAAACCCTACCGCCTTGGTATTGGCCAATAGCTGTTTTCAGGCCATCAATGTTATTGGCTATCCTGAGGCGGAGATAATCCTCTCTCAATGTGCCATATATCTTGCCACCTCGCCAAAGAGTAATGCTACCTATATGGCCATTAAACAAGCTAAACAGGTGGTCGAGCAGACGGGCGACCTTCCTGTGCCTCATCATTTGAGGAACGCACCAACAAAGCTCATGAGAGAACTTGGATATGGTAAGGACTACGCCTATGCCCATGACCATCCTGGCAATTTCATAGATATTGAGTTTCAGCCGGACGGACTTTCAGGAACTGTTTTCTACCGGCCTCAGGACAACAGTCGCGAACGGACTGACAAAGACCGGTTGCAGAAACTATGGGGCAAGCGCTACGATTACTAAGCTAAGCGGCTTGCATCCCATTTGAGATTTCTTCAAAAAAAATGGGGGCGGCCACATAATGTAACGCCCCCATTTTTGTTTCAATTATGGCTGTGCATTACACCAATTCCACACTCCTTTTAAGGAAATCGCTCAGAGCCTTGCCTTTCAGCATACCTTGACCTAAGAGGGCAAGGTCCGTGAGCTGCTTGGTACGCTGCTTCTGTTTGTCCTCATTGGTCTCGGCAAGGATCTCGCCCACCTTCGGATGGTTGGCATTCACTACGAGATTGAAGAACTCGAATCCGCCCATGCCCATCATGCCGTTGTTGCCGCTCAGCTTCTGCATGTCGTTCATCCTGCGCATGAATTCGGGCTGCGTGATGCTGACAGGCATTTCCTTCTCGCTCAGATTCTCGAACGTGACGGTGAACTTGCCCCTTCCTCCTTCCGGATTCACTTGTGCTTCAAACACAGGCTTCAACTTGTCCTTGTCGGCATCCGATAGTTTGCTCGGAGCGGCCTCGTCCTTCTTGATCAGCTTGTCGATGGTATCGGCATCCACACGTGCAAAGATGCTGTTCTCCAGCTTCTGCTCCAGTTGGTTCACAAAGTGGGCATCGAATGGGCCGTCCATCACAAGTACATCGTAGCCGCGCTCGGTTGCGTTCTCAATGTAGGTGTGCTGCGCCTCGGCATTGGAAGTGTAGAGATGCACCAGCTTGCCGTCCTTGTCGGTCTGCACGGGGCCTATCTTCTCCTTGTATTCCTCAATGGTGAGGTACTTGCCCTCGGTGTTCTTGAAGAGCCAGAACTTGGTGGCCCGCTCTTGGAACTTCTCATCGCTGAGCATTCCGTATTGGATGAATATCTTGATATCGTCCCATTTCTTCTCGAAGTCGGCACGGTCGTCCTTAAAGAGTTCGGCCAGCTTGTCGGTCACCTTCTTGGAGATGTGGCTGCTGATCTTCTTCACATTGCCATCGCTCTGCAAGTAGCTGCGGCTCACATTGAGCGGTATGTCTGGCGAATCGAGCACACCATGCAGCAGCGTCAGGAACTCAGGCACGATGCCCTCTACCGAATCGGTTACGAACACCTGATTGCTGTAGAGCTGGATCTTGTCCTTCTGCACCGAGATGTTGTCCTTTATCTTGGGAAAGTATAGAATGCCGGTAAGATTGAACGGATAGTCCACATTGAGGTGAATGTGGAACAGCGGCTCCTCCCAGTTCATCGGATAGAGCTCGCGGTAGAAATCGTTGTACTGCTCCGTGGTCAGTTCGGTAGGGTTCTTTGTCCAAGCAGGGTTGGGATTGTTGACAATGTTGTCCTCTACAACCTCTGTGTCCTCACCCTTCTTGTTGCCGTCCTCATCGCGTTCGGCATATTGTGTGCGGGTCTTTGTTCCGAACTTGATCGTGACAGGCAGGAATTTGCAGTATTTATCGAGTATGCCTTGGATTCTTGCTTTCTCAAGGAACTCCTTGCTATCGTCCGCTATGTGCAGGATGATGTCCGTGCCGCGCTCCGTGCGGTCGTGAGCATCGAGGGTGTAGTTCGGACTGCCATCGCAGGTCCAATGGGCGGCCACAGTTCCGGGCACGTGGCTCTTGGTGATGATCTCCACCTGCTTGGCCACCATGAATGAGCTGTAGAAACCCAGTCCGAAATGACCGATGATCGCCTCGGCCTTGTCCTTGTATTTGTTAACGAACTCCTCGGCACCCGAGAATGCGATGTCGTTGATGTACTTGTTAACCTCTTCGGCTGTCATACCCACGCCACGGTCTTTGATGGTCAAGGTACCTGCCTTTTCATCCAGTACCAGTTCGATCGTCAGGTCGCCCAACTCATCCGTAGCCTCACCAAGTCCGCTAAGGGTTTTCAGCTTCTGCGTTGCGTCTGTTGCGTTGGCCACCAGTTCGCGCAAGAATATCTCATGATCGCTGTAGAGGAATTTCTTGATGATCGGAAAGATGTTCTCTGTAGAGACATTGATCTTACCTTTTTGAGCAGTAGTGGTTTCTGTTTCCATGTCAAACAAATCGTGTTGGTTCGCCCCACCTTGACAATGCACGTGCCATTACTCTGAAGCTGACAAGTGGTCAGTTGGATGCGCAGATCTGAACCAAAATAGGTGACAACCTTTCAGTGCCACTATTCCGACTCATTTCGATAAAATCATTTATTATGCCGTCAAATATTTACTTTTGACACTACCAATAACTATTATCCATCGATGAGCATCACTATCGAAACAAAGAAATCGGTCATCTCCTTTGAAGAGCCTGATCTCGTGCGTTCGATAACCAAACCTCATGCGGAAATGGAATTTGAGGACATACTGGAGAGTGCCGAGGCTGTTAAGCAATTGGTCAAAGGCAATCCCTATTTCCTTGTCATCATTACTGATGAAACTGCCACATATAGCAAAGAATCACGGGAACATATGGATTCTGAGCTCGAACCCCTTAAGAAAGGAGAAGCGTTGGTCGTCACTTCGCTTAGCCACCGTATTCTAGCTGTTTTCTACGCCCGTACCAGGCGAAGACATCACCCTATTCGGGTTTTCGCTACAGAATGGGAAGCTCTGGAGTGGAT
>JBFYQB010000452.1:0-4234 GCA_041302955.1 Flavobacteriales bacterium | reverse complement strand
GTCATTGGCGATGGAGCCATGACAGGCGGCATGGCCTTCGAAGGGCTGAACCATGCAGGAGTGGAGAACAGCAACCTGCTCGTGGTGCTCAACGACAATTGCATGAGCATAGACCCTAACGTGGGGGCGCTCAAAGAATATCTTACTGACATAACGGCCTCGCCCACCTATAATAAGATGCGAGATGAGGTATGGAACCTTTTGGGAAAGGTGAGCAAGTTCGGCCCCAATGCGCAGGAGATCGCCTCTAAGATCGAGCATGGCATCAAAGGCTCTTTGCTCAAGCAGAGCAACATGTTCGAGTCGCTCAAGTTCCGCTATTTCGGTCCTATTGATGGCCACGATGTGAACCACATGGTAAAGGTGATGCGTGATCTGAAGGACATTCCCGGTCCAAAGATCCTTCACTGTGTAACCGTGAAAGGAAAGGGCTACGACCTTGCCGAAAAGGATCAGACGAAGTGGCACGCCCCAGGCCTCTTCAACAAGGACACAGGCGAGATTAAAGTGGTGAAGCCCGAACAACCCGAGCCTCCACGCTTTCAAGATGTGTTCGGCCACACCATGGTTGAGTTGGCAGAGATGAACGACAAAGTGGTGGGCGTTACTCCCGCCATGCCATCGGGCTGTTCGCTCAATATCATGATGAAGGCCATGCCCGACCGCGCTTTCGATGTGGGCATTGCCGAGCAACATGCCGTAACCTTCAGTGCAGGTCTTGCCACGCAGGGGCTCGTTCCCTTTTGCAACATCTACAGCACCTTCATGCAGCGCGCCTATGATCAGGTGGTGCACGATGTGGCCTTGCAGAACCTCAATGTCGTGTTCTGTCTGGACCGTGGCGGCCTTGTTGGTGCGGATGGTGCAACACACCATGGCGCCTTCGATATCGCCTACATGCGCAGCATTCCCAATATCACCGTGGCATCGCCCATGAACGAGCAGGAGCTGCGCAACATGATGTACACTGCCCAACTGCCCGATGCAGGCCCTTGGAGCATCCGTTATCCGCGCGGCAATGGTGTCATGCCCGAGTGGCGCACACCATTTGCTCCTCTCGAGGTGGGAAAAGGTCGCATCATTCAAGATGGAACAGACATAGCCATCCTCACCCTCGGCCCGTTGGGCAACAGCGTGGTCGAGGCTTGTGCTGAGCTAACGTTGCAGGGCATTTCAGTGGCGCATTACGACATGCGTTTCGTCAAACCGATCGATGAAGAAATGCTGCATATCATTTTCAAACGGTTCAGCAAGGTCATCACCTTGGAAGACGGCTGCCGTATGGGCGGTTTCGGCACGGCTGTCATCGAATTCATGGCCGACAATGGTTACTTTGCACAGGTGGAACGCATGGGCATTCCCGACCGCTTCATCGACCATGGATCACCTAAGGAGCTCTACATCGAATGCGGCTATCACAAGGACGATGTGGTGCGCACCGCCCTGCGGATGGTGGGCACTGCCCAAGCGGCTATTGCCAGCTGAAACGATGAAGGCCCTTGTAACGGTTGTGTTGCTGTGTGGCCTTTGGAGCCAATCGCTTGCACAGAACCTGTATGCCAAAGGCGGCAATAAAGGCACTCCTGACCATGTGGCCTATCTGGAACTTGGCGGCACGGCCTATCTCTACAGTCTAAATTATGAGCTCAAGGTGCTTCAACGTTCGGCATTCGCTCTCTTTGGCCGAATAGGGTTCGAGTATCTGCCCGTGAGGCAGGCCGATATGATGGTTCATCTGCCCTTAGGCGCAGCAATGACCATAGGCCAGCGCAAGCATCGCTTTGAGGCGGGCATGGCAGCCCTCTTCCGCATAGATTTCAGTCCGGGAGTGGGTTTTGGCGAGGGTTTCTACCTAACCGATCCGCCCACGCGCATCTTTCTGAGCCCTTCGCTGGGGTGGAGGTTTCATGCCAAGCCCAACGAGTACGGTGAATCGTTCTTCCTTCGGGTGATGTTCACCCCGCTTATCGGCATGGACGTATTTCAGGATCAGCCTTACTTTCTGCCTCATGGCGGCATCAGTGTAGGCCGCACATGGAACAATCCCAATAGGAAGAAATAGCCGTGCGTTCTGTTGCCGTTGATCACCTCATCGGTTCGTGGACCGAACAGCAGCAGACCATCACCATGGTGCTGCGCGATATGATCCTCGATGCATCGCCTGCCATTGCAGAAAGCGTCAAATTCCACATCCCGTTCTATGTGATGAACGGATTTCTGTTCTACATCAGCCCGCAGAAGAAGGGCGGTGTCCAATTGGCGTTCTGCCTTGGTCGCCACATGGCCGATGATGCAGGCATCTTCATCGGGCACGACCGTAAAGAGGTGCGCCACATACTGCTCACTGCCGTGGATGAGCACCAACTCGAAACGGTGCAGGCCTATATCTACGAGGCCGTTGCCCTAAACCGAACCCAGCGCAGTTTCACCAAAAGTTGAACAGTCTTCATTCTTGGGCATATGGATGGGCAGCAGCTTAGGTGCCTAGGCATATGTAAGGCAGGATGTCCATTGCGGTGTTACTTTCGGCCCATCAACCCCGATAGCTCATGGGCAAGTTCATTTCGCGCATCATCTTTTTTATCACCGGCTGGACCAAGGACGATAACGTGCCGCAAGAGGTGAACCGTTGTGTCATCATTGCATCGCCTCATACCAGCAACTGGGATCTTTTCTACGCCCGGGCAGCATTCTATCTGATGGGTGTGCCATTGCGGTTCACCATCAAGCAGGAGTGGCTGCGGTTTCCGTTCGGACCATTGACCCGGGCCTTGGGCGGCATTGGCATAGACCGCAGGCCCAAGGTGGCGGGCGATCCGCGCAAGAGCATGACCGAGGCCATGGCCGATCTCTTTACCAAGCATCAGCGTTTGGCCGTGATGGTAACGCCAGAAGGCACACGTGCAAAACGCACCGAGTGGAAAACAGGCTTCTACTATGTGGCCCTCACTGCGGGAGTTCCAATCGCCTTGGGCTATCTTGACTACAAAAGGAAGCATGCAGGTGTTGGCCCCATAGTCCATCCATCAGGCGATATCGACAAGGATATGCGCATCATTTCTGAGTTCTACCGCAACATAGCACCCAAGCATCCAGAGCGCTTTGCGCTCGATGAGCGCTATAGCTGATCAGCGGGTCTATACCCTCAGGCCTATGACACAGATGTCGTCCACCTGCTCGAGGGGACCTTTCCATTCCATGAAGAATGCGCGCAGGGCCCTCACCTGTTCGGCCATGGGCCGTGGGCTCAATTCCACGAGTTTCTTCATCATGGGAGCGGTCTTCAGCTTCTTGCCATCTGCACCACCGAACTGGTCGGCATAGCCGTCAGAGTAGATGTAGACGCAGTCGCCCGGTTCCAGTTGCATCTCATGGTTGGTGAATGTGCGGCCCACATTGTCCATCGATCCTATGGCAATGCGGTCGGCCTTGGTGATGATGGCCTCACCGTTGCGCACCACCACCAGCGGGTTGTAGGCACCGGCATAGTGCAGCACTCGGGTCTTCAGGTTGATGCGGCAAAGGGCTATGTCCATGCCATCCTTCACATAGTTGCTCTTTTCAGATTTGCGCAGCGATTCGTTGACGCTCATGCTGAGGTAATTCAGGATCACAGCAGGGTCCATGAGGCGATGTTCATTCACTGCCTGATTGAGGCCATTGTTGCCAATGATGCTCATCAATGCGCCCGGCACGCCATGGCCCGTGCAGTCCACTGCGGCAAAGAACACCTCGGCCCCGCGGTTCTCCAACCAATAGAAGTCGCCACTCACAATATCCTTGGGCTGGTAGAGCACGAACGAATCGGGCAGCAGCTTGCGCCATAGGTCGTCCGATGGCAGGATGGCCGACTGGATGGTGCTCGCATAGTTGATGCTATCGGTCATCTCACGGTTCTTCTTCTCGATCTCGTCCTTCTTCTTCTCGATCACATCCTTCTGCTCCTCGATCTCGCCTTTCTGACGGGTTATCTGCACGTTGGCCCTGCGGATGGTGTAATATGAATAGGCTATACCGGCCAGCACAAGCCCCACAAGGATGTAGAACCAAGTGGTGCGATAGAATGGTGGTCTGATGGTGAAGCGGTATTCCACGGTTTCGTTCTGCCATATTTCGTTACCATAGCCGGAACGCACCTTGAACGTATAGGTGCCGGGCGGCAGGTTGGCATACGTGGCCTCATTGCTGTTGGCCACGGGCGACCAGTCCTCGTCAAACCCCTCCAGCATATAGG
>JBFYQB010000451.1:0-3299 GCA_041302955.1 Flavobacteriales bacterium | reverse complement strand
GTTATGAGGCAGCCCTGCATCAGCAGTTTCCCTTCGGCTGCGTGGTGAGTGACCGATCATTGTATTACTTCCATCCGCCTCCAAGTGCCTTGTAAAGGTTGACGGTGGCAAGGCGTTGACGTTTGTTCACAGCGATCAGTTCCAATTGGGTCTGCAAGGAACTTTGCTGGGCGAACAGCACTTCCAAGTAGTTTGCCCTTGATGCCTTGAAAAGTTCGGACGATGTTTCGACAGACCTTGTGAGCACATCGTTCTGTTGTTGTTTGAGCATGGCCATCTGTTGCAGGTTCTGGATATTGGCCAGTTCATTCACCACCTCCACATAGCCATTGAGTACTGTTTTCTGGTAGTTGAACATGGCTGTGAGCTGGTTTGCCTTGGAGGTGTTGAACTGTGACTTCAGCGCGCTCAGGTTGACCAGCGGTGCCACCAGTCCGCCCAGCACCGAATAGGCAAGGCTTGCGGGCGTGGTGAAGAGGAATTCGGGGTTGAACGCCTGAAATCCTATTCCGGCCGTGATATTGATATTGGGAAAGAATGCCGCCTTTGCTGCTTTGAGGTCGAATCTGCTTGCCTTTACCTGCAATTCGGCCTCGCGGATGTCGGGACGGTTGGCAAGCAGTTGCGAAGGGATACCTGCCGAGAGTTGCTGTGGCATTTCATTGAAGATCGCATCCTTGCTGCGCTGAATGCCTTGCGGATAGCGGCCCATCAGGAAGTTGAGCATGTTCTCCTGTTCTGTTATCTGTTGCATGGTCTCCAGTTCCAACGCTTGGGCATGGAGCAGTTGTGCTTGAAATTGCTGCACCGCCAGTTCGTTTGCCCTGCCCGATTCCTTCAGCAGTTGAATGGCATCGAGCGCCTGTTGCTGCCGCTCAATGGTCTGCCTGATGATGTCAGCCTCATTGTCCAAGGCAATGAGTTCGAAATAGGCGGAAGCCATGTCGGCTATCAGGTTCGAGATGACAAAGTTTGTTCCCTCAATGCTTGCCAGATAGCCTGCTACGGCCGCCTTGCGTTGATTGCGCAGCTTGCCCCAGATGTCAATTTCCCACGAGGCGTTGAGGCCCACGTACATGTCCGGCAGGTCTATCGGAATGAGCTGGCCAGGCGTGATCTCGGTGGTGATGTTGCCGGCACCGTCCATGGTATAGAGCCCGAATTTGCGCACTCCCCCGGCCAGATTTAGGCCCACCTGAGGCAGCAATGCCCCTTTGGCCAGTTTGGTGCTGGCCCGGGCGGCCTCTATGCGTTGCAAGGCCATCTGCAGGTCAAGATTGCCCGCAAGTGCGGTATCGATCAGCTTTACCAGCAGCGTGTCGGCAAAGTACTGCTTCCAGTTCAGTGTTGCGCTGCTCGTGGTGTCGGTTGATGGAGTGTTGAAACTTGTCGGGATCTTCTTTTCAGGGACCGACAGGTTGGTGTCAAGTGCCTTGCATCCGCTGATCAAAGCGACCAAAAGCAATAGGAATGGTATAGTGTGTCTTCTCGTTTTCATGGTCAAATTGTTTCGGTGAATGCCTTTTCCTCCTTCCGTTTGCCTGCAAATTTCTCGGCCAGCGTTGCGAACACCACATAAAGCCCCGGTATGATAATGACACCGAACACGGTGCCGAACAGCATTCCGCCCGCTGCGGCCGTGCCTATGGTCCGGTTGCCCACGGCACCCGCACCGCTTGCAAGCATCAGTGGAATAAGCCCTGCGATGAAAGCAAAAGATGTCATCAGGATAGGGCGCAAGCGCACCTTGGCACCTTCGATAGCGGCCTCGACAGGAGTCAGTCCCTCGCGGTGCCTTAGCGTGGCAAACTCAACGATCAGGATGGCGTTTTTGCCAAGCAGACCAATGAGCATGATCATCGCTATCTGAGCGTAGATGTTGTTCTCCAATCCGAGCAGGTAGAGCAGAAAGAATGCTCCGAAGATTCCGGTGGGCAATGATAGGATCACTGGCATGGGAAGCAGAAAACTCTCGTACTGCGCGGCCAGCAGCAGATATACGAACACGAGGCAGACAAGGAAGATGACCACCGCCTCGTTGCCTGCGTTGGCCTCATCGCGCGAGATGCCCGCCCAGTCGATGTCATAACCTCGGGGCAGTTTGTCCTTGGCGGTCTGCTGCACCACTTGCAGCACTGTGCCGCTGCTGATGCCGGGTTTCCCTTCACCGTTCAACTCTGCCGAGGGAAACATGTTGTAGCGCGTCACTTGGTCAACCCCATAGGTCTTCTCTATGGTCATGAATGCAGAGAGCGTCACCATTTCACCGCTGTCGTTCTTCACGGTCAGTTTCAAGATGTCTTCGGGCAAGGCGCGGTAGTGCGGCAATGCCTGCACCATCACCTTATACATCTGTCCGAAACGGATGAAATTGGTAGCATACTCGCTGCCCAGCATGGTCTGTAGTGAACCCATGGCGTTGCTCACCGTCACGCCTTTCTGTGCCGCCTTGTCCATGTCGATATGCACGGTATACTGCGGGTAGTTTGCATCAAAAATGGTGAACGCGCTGGCGATCTCTGGCTGTTCCTTGAGGTCGGCAATGAACTGGCGCACCACTGTTTCCATGGTCTTGAAATCGCCACTGCCCGTCTTGTCCAACAATCGCAACTCAAATCCGCTGGCATTGCCATAGCCCGGCACGGGTGGTGGCGGGAAGAACTCGATCTGCGCACTGGTGATGTGGCGTGTCTTTTCTTGAAAAACCTCCATCACCTCATCTACCGATACATCTCGGTCGTCCCATTTCTTCAGGTTGATGAGGGCCGTGCCATAAGTTGCTCCAGTGCCGTCAGAGAGGATATTGGTGCCAGAAAGGGTAGAGATGCTTTCTACGCCTTCCACATCTTTGCCCACCCGTTGAATCTCGTTCACCACTTCCTTGGTCCTTTCCAAAGTGGCACCGGGTGGCGTTGTGATGCTGGCATAGAAGGTGCCTTGATCTTCTTCGGGAATGAACCCGGAGGATAGCAACTTGCCAAAAAGCCCCGAACCCAAAACAAAGGCCAGTAGTATTCCGAAAGTGACAACCCTGCGGTTGACAATACGGGCCAACAGGTTCTTATATCTGTCCTCTATGCCGGAATACCGCTGGTTGAAGCCCACAAAGAACCCGGAGAGCAGGGTTTTCTTCTTTTCCTTGCCATGATGATTCTTCAGGATGATGGCACACAAGGCAGGGGTCAGGGTCAATGCCACCACACCCGAAAGCACGATGGCAATGGCCATGGTGAGCGAGAACTGACGATAAAAAATGCCCGATGGCCCGCTCATGAATGCCACTGGGATGAACACGGCAC
>JBFYQB010000450.1:0-21722 GCA_041302955.1 Flavobacteriales bacterium | reverse complement strand
GCATGGCCGGGCAGGGGGTGGACTAGCCATCGAGTCCGGTGGCACATCAAGGGATATTGAAAGCTTGGGGCTGGCTGCAAATGCGGTCGTGGGGTTTCAATCCGTCTGCTTCGGAGCAGGGTCATCTGCCTCTGATGATGAGGAGATAGACATTGCCGAAGCCGTTAAACGTGTTGGCTGGTATGCACAACCCTTTCTGAACAGCGGAGCAGGCTGCTACTATGCCAGCAACTGGAACGATGGAATACTTCAGTTTCTGCAAAGGCTCTTTGATGGCGAGACTTCCAAAGCGTGCTTCGCATACTGCAAGGTGGATACCATCATGCCATTCAGCAGCGACAGGACCAAAGAGCTCGGACTCTGCAGTGTCAATTTTGGAGGAACCGTAACCCGCACCAGCTATAGGAACGGAGTGAAGACCGTAAGGGAAGTGCCTAGTCACAGGAACTTTGAGGTGGCTTGGGTGGGCAACCCTTTGCTTACCATGCAGCACATAATAAAGTAATGTCCCGTCGGAAGGGAATATTTTTTGACTGAACGGTCGGTCATGAAAAATTCTTCCCGCTCAAAAAAAGTTAGAACTGTAATTAATGACCATTTTGTGGTGAGTTTTTCAAAATGGCCGAAAAGCCCGCAGGGCAAGGGATATAGACCAATTGGAGGGGTGACGGACCAGGCCAAAAAGCCCCAAATATCGCGAGTTAGACATGTAATATTCTCGTACAATTTGGCAAGGAAATGTTTGGATATCCGGATTTTTCCTATGTTCCTTTGTGGGAAACATAAACCAAAAGCCATGAAAAAGCATCTATTCACCATCGTATCCATAGCACTATCGGGGACAGTTCTAGGGCAATGCCTGCCACCTTCGGCAGAGGAAAATCTCGACATTAACAACAGTATAGTGCCTGTTAGGAATACCGGAACAATCTGGTTTGATAATTCTCCTGCCTCTGCATTGCATTCACTTTGGGTGGGGGGTAAGGATGTGAATGGTCAGGTGAAGATTGCGGCCATGCGGTTCGGGCAGGTCGGCAATGACTACTACCCTGGACCATTGAATACCGAGAATGCGAGTATTGGTGCAGAAAGCTGTGCCGCTTACGATCGGATATGGAAGCTGGAGAAATGGCAGGTGGATGAATTTCGTGTGCGTCTCAACGAACCTGGGTATTCCATACCTGACGCCATCTTGAACTGGCCTGCTCATGGGGACATCAGTTTGGGGCATGATTACAATTTGGCGCCTTACTATGATGTGGACAGTAGCGGTAGCTATGACCCGTTTGCCGGAGACTATCCTTTCTATGACTTTGACAGCATACCGCGTGATGGTACAAGGCAGGTCGTCCTCAGAGGCGAACAGACACTGTGGTGGGTGATCAATGATGCTGGTGGAGAACATACTGAATCTGGGGGCACTCCTATTGGGATAGAGGTAAGGTGTATGGCCTATGGTTTCAATACCTGTGGGCCATTGGCCGATGTTACTTTCTATGAATATGAAATGATCAACCGTGGAGCATTTACGCTGCTGGACGCGTATGTAGGGCTATGGGTGGATATGGACGCGGGTTTTGCGCAGAATGACCGGTCGCAATGCGATGTGGGAAGAAGTCTGGGGTATGTGTTCGATACGATAAGCCCGGGTGGCTATACAGCCTATGCCGTTGGGGTCAATATTCTTGGAGGTCCATATATGGACAACGATGGTCAGGACAATGATGGGGATGGCATTGCGGATAACGAGAAGCATCCGATGACCAGATTCATCACGGGTAGCACCACTGTCCCTTTTGAACCGAACAGCCCCGCGCAATTTTACAACTATCTGACAGGTAGAAAGGGCGATGGTACTGCCTTCTGTTATGGCGGCAATGGTGAGATTACGGGTGGATGCAATGGCATCGATACCGACTTCATGTTTCCAGGAAATAGCGACCCTACCGGCATTGGTACTGGCGGTATGCCCCAGGTTCCATGGTTCGATGATGATGTCAATTTAATACCATTCGACAGAAGACTCCTCCTTTCCGCAGGGCCATTTACATTGCAGCCCGGAGAGGTGAATGACTTCCATTATGCCGTGGTCAGAGCCTCTGAGGAGGATGGTAGCGATCCTGTCCCTCAACTTCTGTCAAATAGTGACCTTACACGATCGGTGTATGACGGGGCATTTCTGAACATGCCATGCTGCCCGCCTGATGCCTCCATCGCATTCCAACGGCCCGATACGTTCCTGTTCCTCTTCGCCTCCGTGGCCGAGGGCCAATCCTATCAATGGTACTTTGGCGATGGACAGACCTCCACAGAACGTTTCCCAACGCATACCTACGCCACTTATGGCACCTACAATGTGTGCCTCAACGTGACCAACGCCTGCGGTGTGGACATCTATTGCGAAACGGTGGACATCGCACTGGGCAGCACTTCCATTGCCGATGTGGAGGCCCAGCGCATAGGCCTCACCATCCATCCCAACCCGACATCCAGCGGGTTCCATATCGCGCTGAGCAGCGGGGCGCTGCTATCCGTTGCGCTGACCGATGCGCTGGGGCGCAGCATCCTATCGCCAACGGTGGCGGGAACTGCGGCCTTCGTGCCTACCGATGGGCTTGCCGCGGGCATCTACTTTGCTACGGTGGTCACCAGCAAGGGCGTGGCTGTGCAAAGGGTGGTGGTGCAGTAGCGCAGGCCCGCTGTGCGCCACTGGCAGCAGATGGGCCAATGCCTCACCTGCTCAGTTTGTCCACTGCGCGCAGTAGCGTGTCGCGCTCCTCGCGCACCCGTTGCAGTTCGGCCTGTAGTTCCACAACGCTCAACGAATCCTGCTGCAAGCGGCCCTCGGTGGCAGCATCGAGCTGGGCGGCAATGTCGGCAAAGAGGTTGTGGCGCAGGGCCAGACTAAGGTCCCAGATCAGATTTGCGTGGCAGTTAGGCTCTTTCAGCATCCGGCTCACCCGGCTCTGCGACCTTCCCACCGCCCGCGCCAAGGCAGCATGGGTTATGCGCTTCTTCTGCACCACTTTGGTCACTACATCTCCGGTGTGCATGCCTGTTGGTGTGTTTCCACTAGCTGTTTTCATGTGCCCGATCTGCGTTGCAGGGGTCAATCCCTGCATAATCGACACAAATATACCAATTACGCATAATCAACTCCTTATTACGAATAGTCAACACCCATTATTAAGGTGTTTTCTCTACAATACGGATAGTTGTTTGTACTTTTTAGCCACTATACTACTTGTTTTGAATAGAATACTATCCATTCAGAATAGTATTTTATTCTGAATGAACAGCACACTATCTGTTATTTGATGATATCAGCGAAAAGGTCTACAGGCTATCGGTGCCATCGCTCAAGGTCGATGGGCCACGCTTTGCGAAGAACTTCTGCAGTTCTTGCACCTTGCTGTCGTAGCCAGCGCCAGGCTCGGTGCGCATCTTATACTTGGCATATTCGTAGTCTATCATGGCATTGGCCAGGTTGTCGTGGTCGTGCAGCCTGCGGGTCTCGGTCATGATCTTTGCCAAGGCAAGGAAGCGATTCACCGTGCGCTCATAGTGCATACGTGTGGTATGGTCGCGATCGAATTCTGCCCAGTCCACATCGGGGCTTTGCAGTGCCGGCTGGCTCTGATGGTAGTCCATAACCTTGTTCACCAGTAGTTTACGGTTCTCTTTTATCGACCCGTAGCGTTTGTTCTCTGCGGGTGACAGGTTGTGCATGTATTGGGCGAAGATGGCTTCGACCTGGGTAAAAAGGTTGTCTACCTGAGCTATTTCGGCAGCGGTAGGGTGTTTGTTGGCGAGGTCTTGAAATGGCATGATAGTGAACTTAAAAGATTAGTATTCAATGCTTGCGCGGTAGCCAGAGCTTGAAGGTGCTGCCCTTGGGGCTGCTTTCCACGCTCACCTTGCCGCCATGGGCGTCCATCAGTGATTTTACATAGTATAGCCCCAGTCCGAAGCCCTTCACGTTGTGCACATTGCCAGTGCTTACACGATAGAACTTGCCGAATATCTCGCGCTGCACCTTGGGCGCTATGCCAATGCCATTGTCGGCCACGCGAATGGTGATGCCCTTGGCGTCATCCTCGGTGGTGATGGTTATCTGCGGTTCGTGGGCGCAATACTTGATGGCATTGTCGAGCAGATTGCGCACTATGTTGGAAAAATGGAGCTCATCCACGCTGAACATGGGCCGCTGCGCGTTGAGCCCTAGCGTAATGCTTCCCTTTCGCTCATCGAGCAATATCTGCACGCTGGCCGTTGACCGCAGTATCAGCGCATTGATGTCCACCTCCACCAGGTTGAGGTCGATATCGCTACGGTCGAACTGCGCCATCTGCAACACCTTCTCCACCTGCAATCGCAGCCGCTCGCTCTCGTCATGTATCATCCGATAATAGCGCTTCTGCTTGTCGGCATTGGCATCCAAGGCCCCGGACAACAGCAGGTCGCTCGATGCGGAAATGGTGCTGATGGGCGTCTTGAACTCGTGGGTCATGTTGTTGATGAAATCGTTCTTGATCTCCGACAGGCGCTTCTGTTTGAGAATGACGGCCAGCGTGTAGGCAAAGAATGAGAACACCAGCAATAGCACGCCCGAACTGACCAACCACACGCCCATCTGCCCTGCCAGATAGGTTTCCTTTTCCGGAAAATATACCCCGAAATAATGGCTGTCTGAAGGGCTCAGCGGCAGCTCCACCTCTTTGCCATCGCGCACCGAAGGACTGCCCGATAGCGCCACCTCACCGTCAAAGATCATGGCATTGGTAAAGCAGTCATAGATGCCATAGTCAAAGTTGATGAGGATGCTGCGCGCCCTGAACTCGTTGGCCAGCAGGCTCTGTAGCAAGTACGGGTGCAACGTGTCGTTGGTAGGCACGATGAAATAGTTGTCGGCCAGTTTCACCACGGGCGACACCTCTGTAGAATCGCGATTTATCTCCTTGATCTGAATGGCCACTTCGCGCAGCGCCTCTATCACATGGTCGTCAAACTCGCGTTCGCGCAGCTCAAAGGCCTTGTCCATCCAAAAAAGTTGCGTGAGCACCAGCCCTACGATAGAGATGGTGGCCAGCAGGATGATGATGCGTATGGCGCGTCTTGTCATGGCCCCGCGAAGGTATCGCAAAGCGTCTCACCAAGCTTTGGCACGGCAATTGAAAGCACCATAGCGAACCACTAAAAAAACCACGCCATGAGAAAGTCACTGTTGATCATCGTATTTGCCGCAGCAGCCACCACCGCCTCTGCCCAGCAGGAAGTGAAGAAAGTAAAGGCCGGAGTGACCAAAGAGGCCACCGCTACCAAACAGATGGTGGCAATGCCACAACTGACCGCCACAACGGATGTGAAGGCATCAGCGCCCACAATGCAGCCGGCTGCACCTGCCACACCGGGCGCCAACCCCATCCATCAGAAAAAACTGAAGGCCCTGAAGCCAGCCACCGAGAGCAAATAATCACTTGCCTACATACGGGCCACCAAGGCCGCCACAGTGCCCCACCACGGGGACAGCTGTGGCGGCCTTCGGCATTCTGCGCATTTGTAATGGTTGATGCACTCGCAGCGGTTTAGTATCTCTACATTTCGCCCCGTTTTTAATTGGATTCTAACCTGTAGCTGAACATATCCATCACTCATGAAAAAAACACTACGCACCGCAATGCTCACCGCCCTATGCCTGTCCTCCATAGGGTCGGCCGTGGCGCAGCTCTCTTTCACCAACAAGGTGAACAGCCTCACAGACGCCTCCATGTACAGCGGTGGCCCGAATGCGGTGCAGGATGTGAACGGTGACAAACTGGACGACATCATCGTACTTGACGGTGCTCGCGACCTGAAGTTCGAGTTCCAAGGCCTTGGTGGTGCATGGACGGGCCTCAATGTGGGCACCACCTCCAACGCCAATGCATGGAGCATGGTGGTGGGCGATGTGGACAACAACGGGTTTGGCGATGTGCTCTCGGGCGGCAACTTCGATGGAGTGAAATATGCCAAGGCCAATGCCAATGGCACCAGCTACACCCAAACCACCCTTAGCGGCTACAACCTCTTTCTGCAAGGGTCGAACCTTGCAGACATGGACAACGATGGCGATCTCGACTATTTTGGCTGTGCCGACACCGATGTGAGTGGCATCTGGGAGAATGATGGCAGTGGAAACTTCACCTACACCAACACTGCAATGATAGATATGACCCCTATACAGGGTGATGGATCGGGCAATTACGGAACCACATGGTGCGATTTTGATGATGATGGTGATATCGATCTCTATATCTCCAAATGCCGCCAGAACATCAACGACCCCACAGACCATCGCAGGATAAACGTGCTGTATGAGAACGATGGCAATGGCAACTATACCGAGAATGGTGCAGCCTACGGCCTTCGCATTGGCGCTCAGAGCTGGACGACCGATTTTCAGGACATCGACAATGATGGCGACTTTGATGCATTCATCACCAACCATGATGTGAATGCCATGCTGCTGGAGAATCAGAACGGCCAGTTCGTTGACATCTTCGACCAGAGCGGCATCAGCAATATGATCGGATTCCCTTTGCAAGGCATCATGCGCGACTTTGACAACGATGGCTTTGTGGACATCATCGTTACCGGCAACGGGTACCGTTTCTACCGCAACAATGGCGACAAGACCTTCACCGAGGTCAGCAACCTGTTCGGCAACAACCTCCACTCTTTTGCCATTGGCGATCTGAATCACGATGGATTTCTGGACATCTATGGTTCCTACGGCAGCAGCTACACCACACCGAGCAGCACTCCCAATGCCCTATGGATAAATGATGGCAACGAGAACAACTGGATAGCTTTCGATCTGATAGGCACAGAGAGCAATACAAGTGCTGTTGGCGCCAAAGTGAAGCTTTATGGTCCATGGGGCGTGCAGGTGCGCGAGGTGCGTGCTGGCGAGAGCTATGGTATCGTGAACACCTTGACCCAGCATTTCGGTATCGGTCAGGCCACAGCCATAGACTATGCAGTGGTCACTTTCCCATCGGGCTTCACCCAGACCATCACCAACCCTGCTGTCAATCAGTTCATCACTGTCATTGAGAACGAGTGTGTGGCGCAGGATGTGTTCGTCACCTCCAATGGGCCTACGGTGCTTTGCGTTGGCGAGACCCTGCAACTCAACGCCCCCGCAGGCAACAACCTCAACTACGCTTGGAGCACTGGCGCCACTGGTCAGAGCATCAATGTGAATCAGGAAGGAACGTACATGGTAACGGTTACCAATACGTCCAATGGCTGTTTCACCACGTCTGCAGCGCTGGATGTGGCCGTTGCTCCAGACGAGACCCCAACGGTGAGCACCTCTGGCGATCTGAAGTTCTGCGAAGGAGGCTCGGTAACGCTAAGTTCCGATCCGGCATTGGGCTACACATGGTCCAACAACGCCACCACCCAGAGCATCGAGGTGACCGAGAGCGGGCTGTATAGCGTTACCATTCAAGGTGCATGCGACAACTTCACATCGCAGCAGATAGCTGTAGAAGTGCTTGACGCATCGGCCCCACAGGTGGCCGAGAGCGAAGTGTGGATACCTACGCCTGCCACCGTGGACCTTGCAGCCACAGGCACCGACCTTGCATGGTATGATGCCGCAACGGGTGGAAACTTGGTGGGCAATGGCCCGACCATCACCACACCGGTAATTACAGAGACCACCAGCTACTGGGTGGAACAGACATTGACCTACGGTGGCGACACCTACTATGGTGGCCCTGTGAACAATTCGCCTTCAACTGGTCAGACGCATAACAGCACAGGATTCTACCTGCTTTTCGATGCGAGCGAACCGATGATCATCCGCTCAGTGAAGGTTTTTGCCAGCGGTGCCGGATCACGCGACCTGTACCTTCAAGATGCCAATGGTCAGACGGTACAATCTGGTTCATACGTGATACCCGATGGCGAGTCGCGCGTTCAACTTGATTGGGCAGTTCCGGTAGGAAGCGACTACCGCATGCGTGTTTCCTCCAACAACCATGGCCTGTGGAGAGACGGCCAAGGCACATCGCTCGCATTCCCTTACGACCTAGGCGGTCTGGGCGCCATCACAGGTGCCAACACCTCTACTCCTGAATACTACTACTACTTCTACGATTGGGAAGTAGAAAGCGAAGAGCGCCAGTGTGTAAGCGCCCGCACCGAGGTGGTGGTGAATATCGGAGTTGTGGGTGTTGAAGAAGGGGCCTTTGATGGAATGGACATCTACCCAAATCCATCCAACGGAAACTTTGACATTGTCATTCCATCAGCTGCCGGCAGTAAGGTGAATGTGCGTCTGTTCGATGTGGCGGGCAACGTTGTATTGAGCCGCACTATAGGTGCCGGTCAGCACCGATTGGATGCCACTTCGTTCGCCAAAGGCGTTTACATGCTCGAATTGCAGGCTGCCGATGCGATGATCACCAAGCGGGTCATCCTCCAATAATTCTGCTTTCGGTAAAAATGGGAAGACCCCGATGCCCATCCGGACATCGGGGTCTTCCCGTTTAAACCACAACGCAACCCTTAGGCAGGGTCCTGCGGGTTTGGCCGATCAGTTAAGATGCTTCCATCCTTGGGCTTTCAAGGCAATGAACTGCCCTGATGATACCAGATTTGCACCGTCCTCCACCTCGGTGATATGACCTATGATGCGAATGGCTGGATTGTCCTTGATGCGGGCGTGATCCTTGATGCTGACGGTGAACAGAAGCTCGTAATCCTCACCACCGTTGAGTGCGCAGGTCACCACATCGAGATTCAGCTCTTCGGCCGCAATGCCAGTGGCCGCATCAACGGGTATCTTCTCGGTATAGACCCTGCAACCCACCTTGCTCTGCGTGCAGATGTGCATCAGTTCGGAACTCAGTCCGTCAGAGATGTCTATCATCGATGTGGGGATCACCTTTTCCAACCGCAGCATATCGATGATGTCGGTGCGGGCCTCGGGCTTCAACTGGCGCTCTAGGATGTAATCATGGCCTGTGAGGTCGGGCTGGATGGCAGGATTCTCTGCGAAAATGCGTTTCTCGCGTTCCAATATCTGCAGGCCGAGATAGGCCCCGCCCAGGTCGCCCGATACGCAGATGAGGTCTGTGGGCCTGGCACCAGTGCGATAGGCGATATCGTCCTTGTGGGCCTTGCCTACCGCAGTGATACTGAGCACCAGACCGGATGAGGACGAGGTGGTGTCGCCACCCACCAGATCCACCTGATATTTTTCGCAAGCAGCCAATATGCCACTGTATAGCTCTTCCACGGCCTCGAGCGAAAAGCGGTTGCTCATGGCAATGGACACGGTGATCTGCTCGGGGCGCCCATTCATGGCGCAGATGTCGCTCAGGTTCACCACCACGGCCTTGTAGCCCAGATGCTTGAGCGGCACATAGCTGAGGTCGAAATGAACGCCTTCCACCAGCATATCAGTGCTGATAAGCGTACGCACATCGCCTTCGCCCAGAACAGCCGCATCATCACCTATGCCTTTGATGGTGGAAGCATTGCGCAGTTCCACACTCTCGGCAATGCGGTCTATGAGACCGAACTCGCCCAGTTTCTCCAATTCGGTGCGTCCGTTGTCCTCAAACATGTTTGTTGCTTAGCTGATTGAAATGGTCTATGCCGACCACGGCTGCAAACGTATGGTTTTCGCCATGCTCCGCCATCGTGTTTGCAACCTTGGGAGTGCGGCAACTTTATTTTAGCTGAACGCAAATATTTTTGTCCTGATTCCGTTAGTACGTTTTCCTAACAAACAACAGATGCATACCATGAGAACCCTTCTTTCTGTTTCCCTATTCCTGCTGATGGCCGCTGCGGTCAATGGCCAAGGCCTTGTTCGTTTTTCCAACATCACCGAGGTGGGTGTTGGCTTTCAGGTGGGCGAAGTGACCCAGCTTACAGAAATGCCCGACTACCTGGGCGGCACCAACGAGACCAAAGTGGCCGGATACTCGGTGCCGGCCCCCCGCATTGTCTCATCATTCGGAGTGATGATCTGGGACCTGCTGTTCGTAGGTGCAGGAGCGGGCTATGCCTTCCAACCGGGCGAGGATGCCAAACCCTACCAGCACCATATTTCCGGTTTTGGCCATGCGCGTATCCATTTTGCCAAGGGCAGATTCAGACCATTCACCGATCTGCGGGCAGGATACAATTACACGCTGGACGAGCAGACCTCAGCTTTCGCAACGGGCGACATGCTGGAGTGGGACGGGCTGATGCTGGAACCTGCCTTGGGCTTTGCCATCAAGATAAGCGACAAGGCGCTGTTCAACACATCGCTCGGCTATCAGTTCCATTCTACCACCAACAGGGGCTCTACGACCTTCACCGATCAGATAGGGAACGCACTGGGAGAATTCTCGACCCAACAGAAGCAGCACCGACTGATGCTGAACATCGGGTTCACCTTCAAATAGCCTTGCTACTCGGGCAGCAACAGCACCCGCGAACTGCCCATCCGCTTGCCATCCTGAAGCTGCAGTTGGTAGCACCCCGCAGGCAACATGGCCATGTTGAGCAAGATGCGCTGTTGGCCAACGCCTACCGCAGCGTCATGCACCATCTGCCCTTGGGCGTTGAACACCCTGAGCCACGCCTGGGCACTTGCAGCCTCGGGCAGTTGCACCGTCAGCATACCTGAGGTGGGATTAGGATAGAGCCCAAGCTCCATCTGCACAGCACTGGCCACGCTGGTGGGCTGCACCACCTCCACATCCAAGGTCTGCGGCTGGCCCAATACGTCCAGACCGCTCACCTCGGTAACGCTCAGCGTCCAAGTGCCCAGTGTGTTCCACTGCACATCCACCGAGGTACCATTGTCGGCCACGATGCTACCTCCCGCAACCTCCCAGCAGAATGCAGAGCCTGCTTGGCCGCTCACGGTGTAGCTGCGCGTGGCGCCCAGTGGCACGGTATCATCGCCAGTGATGGCCGAGGTGAGCGGACGCATAATCTCGTAGAGGAAAGGCGCAGCATGGCGATATACGGTGTCGAGCAGCGATGCATTGACCAGCCAAGGCTCGTGGCCTTCGCCATCGAGGCTCACAAATCGGTTGACGATGCCAAGGTTGTCCAACCGCTGATGGATGGGTGCACTGCCTTGCACCACCGGAAACACCGGATAGGAGAATGGGCTGCCCGAGTTGTAGGGCACAATGAGGTCATCGGTGCCATGAAATGAGATGACGGGCACATTGTCGTAGGCCGAGGGGTCGATAAGGGCAGTGTCCAATATGGCGCCCCAATTGTTGATGATGCCCTTGGGCCTTATCTGGCGATTGTCGAGATAGGTGTTGCCCGAACAATCGGAGCAGCCCATATCGTCCGGTTCCAAGAGGATGCCATAGGTGCCCTGCGGCCGTTGCGCATCGGTCATGAAGGTGCTGTGGAGGGCCGAGAAGCAGCCCGCGCTGCTGCCTGTGAGAAACAACATGGTGGTATCGATGCCATACCCATCGCTGAACTGGGCCAGATAGCGCATGGCGGCCCTAAGATCCTGCACTCCCCGATAAACGGCCCGCTCGGCACTGCCAGTGCTGGTGGTGGTGAACCCTATACGGTAGTCGATGGATGCCACCACATAGCCCAGCCGCGCAAAATGCTCGCAGAACTGCGGTATGGGAGGCTGATTGCGCAACCCGATGAGAAAGCCACCTCCGAAAGCATAGATGATGAGCGGGCGCTTTTCGAGCGTATCGCCCGTAGGCACATAGAGGTCGAGCAGCAGGTCCTGCGAGCCAAGGATGCCGTAGGGGTCGGCCTCTCCGAATTTGATGCCGCTGGTAACCGTCACCTCGTCAAACACCTCGTCCACATAGCGTGTAGTGGTGCAGTTCTGCCCCATGGCAGAAGTGATGGCGAATAATAATGTAACTATAAAAAGTACCCTCATGGCCCACAGGTTTGCCAAATGTAAAGCTTTGGAGCTGTGTGGTCTGTCTGCCGAAAGGCCAAGCTTCTGGCCTTCCGCACAGGTGCGGAGATCTTTCGTACATGTACGGAGACCTTTCGCACAGGTACGGAGACCTTTCGTACAGGTACGGAGACCTTCCGCGCAGGTACGGAGACCTTTCGTACATGTACGGAGACCTTCCACACATGTACGGAGACCTTCCACACATGTACGCAGACCTTCCACACATGTACGGAGACCTTCCGTACAGGTACGGAGACTTTCCACGCAGGTACGCAGACCTTCCGTACAGGTACGGAGACCTTCCGCACATGTACGGAGCTACAGTCCTATAAAGAAATGTAACACCTTGATTCAACCATAAAACCAAAAACAACAACCACCATGAACAACAGGAAAAGATTTCCCGACAAGGACAGCGAGTTCAACAATTACCTTAACAATGTGATCCCCTATCTGGTAGCAGAGGCAGCACGGCTGCAGATAACGACTGCACGCACAACCACACTCACCGACCTCAAAACTGCGTGGGACGACAAGTATCCGAAGAGTCAGAACACCAACATTGCGACCAAGACCATCGTGGATGAGAAGAACGCGCTACGCGCAACGTTGGAACAGGAACTGCGTGACACGTTTGACGACATTCCAAAAAGCCTGCTCACCAGTGCAGACCGCAACACGTTGAACCTGCCCGAGCGCGATGCCACCCCGACCAAACGGGGCAAGATAGACACCAAGCCGGGTGTCATCCTCAAACTGCAAGCGGGCGAGGGCGTGTGGGTGGAGTGCCGTGTGTCGGAAGACAGTAGCCGCGCAAGCCGCCACCCCGACAGCGATGGCGTGATGTATCGCTACACCTTGGCAGCACCCGCCACTGCCGCCAACACGGCCCCACCGGCCGGAAATACAGGAACTCCCGGAACTCCCGCCACCACTCCACCGGTGGCATCCGCTCCGGTCTATGTCACGGGCATCAACAGCAAGGCCCGTTTCTTCATCGCCATTGCCGAGGCCGACCTGCTCAAGGTGATGACCCTGCAATGCCAGTGGCTCAACAGCACCGACAATAAGAAGAACAGCGGTTGGTCCAATCCGGTGTCCATCAATCTGGCCTGACCAAGGCCCACATCTGCCTACAGGCCCCCTCCTGCCCTTCGGGAGGGGGATTTTCTCACCCTCTGAATACACGATAAACCAATAAACCAAGGAATCATGAACAAAAGAACGATCTCATTGAGAATGGCAGCCGCGCTGCTGACACTGCTGCTGATAATGCCCGGTTGGGCGGATGTGTGGGGGCAGAATGCTTCTGGACATTCCGTTACGCTTTGCACCTCTGGTCAGGTACGGACATTTGGCCACAATACATCATGTCAACTGGGTTTTGACTCGAGCCCCACCACCGAATTCAATGAACCTCAGACCACCGTCCCTATTTTTTCCAATGCTGTTGCTACTGCCACGGGATATAACCACAGTCTGGCATTGTTGGATGATGGATCAGTTTTGGCGTGGGGCGGCAATCTAGGCGGCTGTTCAGGCAGTGCATATCCTGCCGAGCAAATAGTGTGCGAACCACAGGTCATAGACCTGCCGGGCTGTGCCATTGCCATCTCGGCAGGAGCAAATTTTTCGTTGGCGCTTTTGGCCGATGGCACTGTCTGGGCATGGGGTATGGACAACTACGGTCAGTTAGGCGATGCCGCTGGGGCAAACACCGCATATGACGGGGTTCCCGTACAGGTGAACGGTGTCTCTGGTGCTATTGCCATATCTGCAGGAGGCGCCCATGGCATGGCCCTGCTATCAACTGGCACCATCAGAACTTGGGGCAGCGGAACTGGTGGCCAATTGGGCAACAATGCAAGCTCCGATCAATTCGTCTCGGTAGCAGTATCAACCTCCACTGGCATTGCCAATGTGGTCAAGATAGACGCTGGTGAAAATCATTGCATGGCCATGACCAGTACCAATAAGGTGTATACATGGGGCAATGGCAGTGATGGAAAGTTAGGATTGGGAAATACCAGCAACTTTGATGAACCACAGCATGCATCCTTATTCACCCCTTTTTCAACCACAGCAAAGGATATTGCCGCTGGAGCTTCCCACTCCATGGTCCTGCTTACCACTGGTGCTACAAAAGTAACTGGCGGCAATGGCTATAAGCAACTTGGCATATGCTCACCATCTAGTTCACTTTCTCCTATAAATGGCCCATCGTTTTCCAATGCTGTCGATATCACCATACCGTCCACCGCGCTTCACGGTTGGGTTATAAATTCCACTGGCCAGATGTATGGATGGGGAAATAACCTCTTTGGCTCGGTGGGTTCTGGTAGTTCCTACAACACTGTATGCATTCCCGAACTCATCAACAATACAGGATTTGATAATTACTGCCCCGCCAAGCCATCATCCGACAATTATGCACAGCCCTGCTGCGTAGCGGTGAGAGATGACGAACGCACAGTTATCGGCACCAATGGAGGCACCGTTACCCTGTCAGGCAGTTCACAAACCTACAACGGCCTCAACATGGCCATCTTCGGAACGGTCATTTTAGACGCGTCCCGAACTTTCATCAACTGTGATGTGGTGATGGGCAAAGATGCCAAGATCATTGTCAATAGCGGTAAAGTGCTCAACATACACACCAACTCGCATTTCTATGCCTGTGGCGACATGTGGGATGGATTTTTCGTCAACAACGGTGGCCTTATCTATGTGCAAAGTGCATCGATAGTAGAGGATGCCGAAGTGGCGGTAGATCTGAAATATGGTGCCTACTACAACCTCAACAATTCCACGTTCAACCGCAACTATATCCATGTGCGGAAGACCATGCCCGTGGGCGCAAACACCTATACAAGCGACTACCGTATCGTAAAATGCAAGTTCCTATGCAATGACATTCCCGATACCACTGGGGTAAATGCCTTGCTTCTTCCCCCGCGTGCAACTGATCGCACCCTCATGGGCGTTCAGGCAATAGGAGTGCCCAAGATGCTGATAGGCAATACCCTCGCCAACGCAAACACCTTTGAGAACAGTGATTGGGGTGTTTTCACGCAAGAAGTCAAAAAGGTCGAAGTACTCTACAACAATTTTCGCGACCATGCTATAGGTGCACACGCTGTTGGCAGTCCCGGCCTTGGTGGCGAGACCATCAATATCAGTTACAACAATATCGACAGAGCGAAATCGGGGATATTATGCCACGACAACGATACTACCGTGCGCACCCGCATCACCTACAATAGCATCGACTTCAATGGCATCGTGTCGCCCCCTACGTTCATGACGGGTATCACCGTGAGCGAGGTGACCCCTGCACCGGGCGGAGGCAAGTACAACTTTGCGGACATCAGTTACAACACCATCAGCAAAGCACCATGCGGCATAAGCCTAAGCAACCTCTATGGCGATCAGGTTGGCTATAAGGGACGGCTCTATGTGGGCGACAATATTATCACCCACAGCAAGCCTGACGATAACGTGCAGGCGGGCATCCTACTCAGCAACGTCACCCAGCCCGTACTTGTGGAGAACATCATCAGCAGCCCCACAGGCTACCTCCACTGGGCCGAGACCGGCATACGCATGAGCGGTGGCGGTGACATCGACCTCTACTGCAACGAGACCCACAACGTGGGCCGTGGCATCTGGGTGGACGGCACCATCGCTGGCATCAACAGTTTTATACTCACTGAACTGGACAATAGCCAGACAGGACTGCTCCTCAACAATGGCGTTATTGGCGTGCAGGGCAGCAGCACTCTGTCCCACGACAATGTGTGGACCAACTGGAATGCCAGCAATGCAAACACTCTGGTGCTGGGGTCAAACGGGGCATCAAGCAGGTTCTATGTCCAAAATCCTGGTACTCCTTCCATGTATGTGCCGCAGAACAATTGGTATGCTAGCGGAGGTTCGGCTATACCTCTAAGTAGTGCAAGTAGCACGTGGACAAACGGCTGCTACTATGTGAGTGCCACCTTTAAGACCGATGGCAGCGGGGCACCAGAAGGATTTGAAAGCGCCATGGCCTTTTTGGCAGAGGATGCCGCAGACACCGAGCGCGGCCGCAGCCAACAGTGGATGGGCGGCTACGGCCTCTACCAGACCCTGCTGCACAATGAGACCCTGCGCGATGCGGACGAGAGTCTGGGCACGTTCTTTATCGCACAGCACACGGGCAACATGGGCGCATTGCACCGTGCCGTCAATGGGTTCGCTGCTGCCCACGATGCAGCACCTGGCGCTGAGGTCGATGCCGTCACCGCGGACGTGGCCGCCCTGCAGGGCATCCAGCCCCAGAACGTGGTGGAGGAACGCCTACAGGAACTATTGTCCATCCTCTATGCCAATGCCACAGAGCTCAAGGCCATGAATGCCGAACAAGCGACCCGCCTTCGCGAGATCGCACAGCTCTGCCCACTGGACGATGGTCTTGCCGTGCATATCGCCCGGGCTGCCTTGCACAGCATCGACACGCTGCCTAGGGGATACATGAACGCTTGTGAACTCGTCTCCCCGCAGGATGGAGAAAAGTGGAAACAGGACTTGGCACAAACAACCCAATTCGCAGTGTACCCGAATCCGAACAATGGCCAGATGACACTGGACTATACCTTGGAGCAAGGGGAAAGCGGCTTGGTGGAACTCACCGATCTGCTCGGCCATCAGGTGTTCATGCAACCATTGGAGGCAAATGGAAGTACCAAGGCCATCTCTGCGAACGGAATCAGCCCGGGTCTCTACATCCTGACCGTCCGTGTGAATGATGTGATCCGATTGTCCGAAAGAATAAGTATCATTAAGGAATGAAATTGTTATCACAGATAGCCATGGCCATCGTTCTGCTGCCCCTACTCGTTCAGGGGCAGCAGAACCTTGTTCCTAATGGTAACATCGAATACCATGACAGTTTTCCGGAAAACATCAATATTATCACTATCGCATCACCATGGATGAGCACAGGGTTCACACCCGATTATTTCCACGAAAACTGCCCTCCAATTGATTCATACACATATTGTGGCGTCCCAAACAACGACAGGGGTTATCAGTATGCACGCTCAGGGGTCGCATATGCAGGAATTCACGCATTTTCGACAAATGCACTAAGTGGCCGTGAATTTCTACAAATAGAGCTTGCTCATCCGATTGTTGCAGGTATCAGGTATGAAGTCTCATATCATGTTAGCTTGGCTGACAAAATGCGCTATGCTGTGAGAACCATGGGGGCGCACTTCAGACATTCTCAATTGCATTGGAATGAGTATTCGATAGTTGATTTGGAAATAGAACCACAGATTGTTAACCAGCTAAGCTCTCCTTTAAGCAATAAGGACGAGTGGATTGAGGTGAGCGATACGTTTAGCAGCCGTATTGGAGGAGAACGGTTTATGATTCTAGGGAATCTTAATCTCGATGCTTCATGTGATACTTTGTTGCTTAACTCTGGTGAACACGACCACTCCTACTACTACATAGACGATGTCTCCGTAATCGCCTTGGACAGCATCCCCAACAGCATAGCAGAACCCGTCACAGAGCCTGCCCTCTCTCTGACGGCATGGCCCAACCCTGCCACATCACTGCTGCACATCCGCAGCGGCCTGCCACTGGCACGGCTGCGCCTGTTGGACCTGAGCGGCAGAGCGGTGCATGCCCAAGAGGCACAAGGCACAACGCACACCATCCCGTTGCACACCCTGCCCGCAGGGCTCTACCTGCTGGAGGCAGAAGACACCACAGGCCGCAAGGCCGTGCAAAGGGTGGTGAAGTAGCGGGCAAGCAGCAGTAGTGGAGACATAGATCCCCGCCATCTTCCAACGATGCGCGGGGATCCGTATTTCTGGGCTGGACTGTTCTTTATGCTTTGCCGGCCATGGCCTGCTCCAACTCCCGCATCCTATCCCTCAGCTTGGCCGCCTCCACAAAGTCGAGGTCTTTGGCGGCCGCCTCCATGGCCTTGCGGGTCTGGGCGTGGCGGTCTTTCAGCTCGTCTGCGCTCATGTAGCTGAGGCCCTGCTCGGCAGCCTTGCTCAGCGTGGCCTCCATGTCATACTTGGCCTTGCGCTTCATGGTGCCCGCCACGGTGGTCTGCTCCATGATGGCCTCGCGGCTCTTTTTGAGGGCCGTGGGCACAAGGCCATGGGCCGTGTTGTAGGCGATCTGCTTCTCGCGTCTGCGGTCGGTCTCGTCCATGGTGGCCTGCATGCTGCGGGTTATCTTGTCGGCATACATGATCACCTTGCCGTTGATGTTCCGCGCAGCGCGGCCTGCGGTCTGCGTCAGCGAACGCTCTGACCGCAGAAACCCTTCCTTGTCGGCATCCAGAATGGCCACGAGGCTCACCTCGGGCAGGTCAAGCCCTTCGCGCAGCAGATTGATGCCGATGAGCACATCGAAGTTGCCAAGGCGCAGGTCGCGCAGTATCTCGGTGCGCTCCACGGTGTCCACATCGCTGTGGATGTAGCGGCATTTGATGGACAGGCGGGCCATGTATTTGGCCAGTTCCTCGCTCATGCGCTTGGTGAGGGTGGTCACCAGCACCCGCTCGCCTTTCTTGATGGTGCGGTCCACCTCTTCCAGCAGGTCGTCCACCTGATTGATGCTTGGGCGAATCTCGATCACCGGGTCGAGCAGCCCTGTGGGGCGTATCACCTGCTCCACATACGCACCGCCCGATTTGCCCAGTTCGTAGTCGGCCGGTGTGGCAGAGACATACACCACCTGATTGGTGAGCGCCTCGAACTCCTCGAACTTCAACGGGCGGTTGTCCATCGCTGCGGGCAGGCGGAAACCGTATTCCACCAGATTGATCTTGCGGCTGCGGTCGCCCCCGTACATCGCCCCGATCTGCGACACGCTCACATGGCTCTCGTCAATGAACATCAGGAAATCGTCCGGGAAATAGTCCAGCAGGCAGAACGGCCGCGTGCCCGCCTTCCGCCTGTCAAAATAGCGGCTGTAGTTCTCAATGCCCGAGCAGTAGCCCAGTTCGCGCATCATCTCCAGATCATACTCCGTGCGCTCTTGCAAGCGTTTGGCCTCCAAGGGTTTTCCGATGGAGTTGAAGTAGTCCACCTGCTTCACCATGTCCTCCTGTATCTGCCAGATGGTGCCCGTCAGCGTGTCGCGGCTCGTAACGAAGTTGTTGGCCGGATAGATCACCACGTTCTTCAACACCGCGATCGTAGAGCCCGAATTGGGGTCTATCCGTTCCAGTTCCTCAATCTCATTTCCGAAGAAGAAGATGCGGTAGGCATAGTCGGCATTGGCCAGCCACACATCGATCACATCGCCTTTCACCCGGAATTGCCCGCGTTCCAACGAGACCGTGCTGCGCGAATAGAGCGATGACACCAGTTGATGCAGCAGCAGTTCGCGGCTTATCTGCTGCCCGACTTTCAGCTCTATGACATTCTTCTTGAAATCCGTTGGGTTGCCGATGCCATAGATGCACGACACCGATGCCACCACCAGCACATCCCTGCGCCCCGAAAGCAGCGTGGAGGCCGTACTCAGGCGGTGCTTCTCAATCTCATCGTTTATCGCGAGATCCTTCTCTATGTAGGTGTCCGAAGTGGGGATGTAGGCTTCGGGCTGATAGTAGTCGTAGTAGGAGACGTAGTACTCCACCGCGTTGTTGGGGAAGAACTGCCGCATCTCGCCAAAGAGCTGTGCGGCCAAGGTCTTGTTGTGGCTCAGCACCAGCGTGGGGCGGTTCAGTTGCGCCACCACATTGGCCATCGTGAAGGTCTTGCCCGAGCCCGTTACACCCAGCAGCACCTGATGCCTGTCGCCACGCTCAATGCCCTCCACCAGTTGGCGGATGGCCTCGGGTTGATCGCCCGTGGGCTTGAATTCTGAAACGAGTTGGAACTGCTCTTCGTCCATGGTGCGAAGTTAAGGTCGGGCAGTGGCCATTAGGACAGAAGATGTGCTTCGGTCAAACACGCTGCATGCATGCCATGGTGGCGATGCTTGCTGATATCACACGCGTACAATCCCCAACTTGACCTTCAGTCTTCTGATAGCAACTCCGATCAAATAAGAAAAAGTGAAGTCCTGACCACGGCTCTTCTGCTGGTCAATTCTAAAGAAGTTGAAGAATCTGGAATAGTGGCCACCCTTGGGCTTTTGAAGTCTTCCATTTATCTGTGTAGTATCCAATCCATACGGATGACTGAAACAGAATGCCAAAGATTCTGAAGCCAAAGACACATCGCAATCAGCAACCCCATAGGTTGAATCTTCCAACCCCGAGCTCAAGGACAGTCGGAAAGATCTGTTCAGGTCTGATAGATGAATGAACGTGGGTCTGAGGATTAAACGAGGCAGCAGTCCGTGGTTCTCGCGAAGATTCTTGACGAATGTATCGGCAGCTGACCTAAGGCCGGTCAGGTCAAAACTCTTGGTCTTTTCAAGTACTTCGGGATGCTGAGCTATGCTCTCGAAATCAGCATTATAAGAAGAGATCGAGCGCTCTGAGTTCCACTCTTGAAGAAATTCATACTCATCTCCCGGATACAGTATCACTGGGATGGTCGCTGTTTTAGCCGAAAGAAATTCAAATGCCTTCGCTGCCGTATTGACGCTATCGTTCAAATAGAAATTCTCTTCATGACAGAAATACACATAGCTGGCTATCGGTATGGTGACCTTTGGCTTGAAACCATCACATTGAAACTGCATGAATTTCAACTTGTCTTCGGCCACCTTTCTTCTATAGGCCACATCTTCCCGATTCCCGGCCCAATAGGCATATGAAAATTGCGTCAGAAGAATATCCACATTACCAACGACATGCTTGATGTGGTCTATTTCAGAAACGTTTCTGATACCACAATCATTGGTGTTCAAAATTGTAAGCTCTCCGGATTTATATACGATCCATGAATCTCCTTCGCTAAAGTACTCGCACATGATGCTGAAATCCTGACCAAGCTGATAGGTCTGGTTAGGACGTATTTCGACTACATCCTTGAATCCGGCCTTTCGGCAGTAATTCGCCACTCTTCCATCTATGGTGTGCTGAAATATTACAGTGATGTTCTTTTTATACTCGGCCGGAATAAGCTTAAGATTGGGAGGATAAAAATGATCCGGATGTTCATGAGAGAACCAAATGAATTGGATGTTTCTGAAATCATCGTAGGTCAACTTGGTCTTACTTAACAGATCCCATCCATTATTGAAAATGCGCCCCTCCAACCAAGGGTCAGAAATAATGGATACACCTTCATGCTCAACGATAAAGCAGGAGTGATTGACAAACTTGATTTTCATGATGTCCTATGTTTTATCTCAGAATCTTGCGGATTGCCATTTGACTATTCAGGCCAATGTTTCCACAAGCCCCACCCACCAAATGTCTACTTTGAATCTTGAACAATAAGAGAATCCAGTGACATGTCAGATTAAAATTTCCGCGGTCTGGACTGATGACATCTGCACGCTGTCAGGAGCGTTCTTGGAATAGTTCGACCTATTTACGTTCGGCCATAAGTTAGTGCAACGGGGGTTCTGGCATCAGCAAGTCGGACCATCGCTCAGCATTCCATACATACGTTGCCGCAAATCAGCCTACTGCGGCTTCTTCACCCTGTCCGCAGTGTCCAACCCCGCCAGCACCTCGATGTTGATACCGTCCGATAGTCCGGTCTTGATGGGCTTCCTAATAAAAGTCTGCGGGGCAGTCTCCACCTCTACGAACACCGAATCGGGCGTGCTACCAAAGATGAGCAGCGCCTCG
>JBFYQB010000449.1:0-6513 GCA_041302955.1 Flavobacteriales bacterium | reverse complement strand
GCAGCAAGCCTAAAGGACTATCTGTTGCGTCATCCCGATATGCAGGAGGCGTGCAGCAAGCGTGGAACCCGAAGATTCCTGACCACAGATGATGTTGCAGCATTCGAAGCACATGCCAAGGCATTCTTCGGAGCCGAAGTGAAAGGAGAACTCTGCGAACTGTAGTGGGCTACTGAGCCTCGGTGAACCCCCGATCGGCTATGTGTTCGGCCGATTCGGCTCGCGCAAGTCTTCCGGAGGATGACTTGTGTGGAACATAACGCGCCCAGTTTGTAACTGGGCAATTAGACCACTCAATCCCTACCTTTCCATCGGAATAGCCCCCGAACATGAGCACCCGCTATAAGTTCCATGCTGCTGACGGCATCTACTTCATCAGTTTTGCCACTGTGGGCTGGACGGATGTGTTCACCCGAATGGCCTACAAGGACATATTCGTAGAAAGCCTGCGCCACTGCCAACAGCACAAAGGATTGGAACTCTATGCCTGGTGCCTGATGACCAGCCATGTGCATCTGGTAGCGCGGGCGCACGAAGGGCACAGGATGGCCGACATCCTTCGCGACCTCAAGAAGTTCACCTCAAAACAGATCATCAAAGCCATAGAGGAGAACCCCCACGAAAGCCGCAGGGGATGGCTGCTCGCCATGTTCAGCAACGCAGGCTCATTCAATGCTAACAATACCACCTATCAGTTCTGGCAACAGGACAATCATCCCATCGAACTCTACACACCACATGTGATGAAACAGAAGATAGACTACATACACGACAACCCCGTGATAGAAGGCATTGTGGAGCACCCCCACGAATACCTTTACAGCAGCGCAAGGGATTATGCCGAAATTTCCGGCCTACTGAAAGTGACCGTTGCCGAGTTCTGAAAGATGATGGTATGGATGGGAAAGCTGAAAGTTGGTTATTGCCCAGTTACAAACTGGGCGCGTTATGTTCCGCACAAGAGATCCTTTGTTACTGCGTGCCGCAGTGAGCTCCCTTTGGTCGGTTTGGAACTCTTGCGCGAGCGTATCGGGAACACTTGGCCGGGCGGGGGATGCCTTCTACGACCTGCACGATCTGGCCATCACCCTGCGTGAGGAGACGCACACTTGGTTCGACATGGACGAAACACAGAAGGCGATGATAGTAGGACTGGCCGAGGGCGACACCAAGATGAAGAGCTACGCGGAGGCGGTACTTGCCCTTATCGGTGACACCTCCCTGACACGCATCCCCGAGCAGTTCGACCTGCCTTCGGAAAGGCGAGGAGAAGAAGAGGTGCCGGAAGCACCAGTTCAGGCTATGGATCAACGTATAGTGGTCTATCCCAATCCGTTCAATAACAACTTCAATCTGGACTATTCCTTCGCGGATGAGGCACAGGAGGTGACCATCGAGGTGTTCGACCTTGTAGGGAGAAATGTGAAAACAATGCAACTTCGCCAAGTGCAGAACGGTAAGGTAATTATTGAACTCGGTGAATGCCTCGGCATTTATTTGCTCCGGATGTTCGCTGATGGCAAACAGGTCCATCAACAGAAAATGGTATGTCTAAAACCATAGTGATAACAATTCTTGGGCTGCTCTCATGTCAATGCTTGGCATGGGGGCAGCCCACTTATTTTGACCGGTTGTATGACGCTGATGCATCCGTTAATGGGATATGGGGTGACATGATGACCACTGCCGATGGATATGCTTTCGTTTCAATTGCACATGATTCTGACCAAGATCTTGCCCGTGCATGGCTTGTCCTCACAGATCATGATGGCCTGATAACGGAAACAGCCTTCTGCGGCAACGAGGTGGAATCCTTCTGGCCCAAGACCTTGCTTTTTCATCGGAATAGGTATACGGCCGTAGCGGAATACTACAATAGCGACTCGCTTGAACTCTCGGGCAGCTATGCACTGATCCGCTGGGGGGCCGACATGCAGGTGGAATCGGTAAGGCTTTATGGGACCATTGACAGACGAGAACAGGCCCATGGCGGCATCATATGCAGTGACAACGGTGTGCTGCTGTTAGGACAGAGCATTGACATCCCTGAAACAGAGGCGGACATGTACGTGGTGCGTACCGACAGCATGGGCAATCAGCTTTGGGAGCACAGATATGGTGGTAGCAATTATGAAGGATGCGAGTCTGCGGTCGAGACCCCCGATGGCGGCTTCCTCATTCTTGGTTGGACCCGTAGCTATGGTGCAGGACAAAAAGATTGGTTCTTGGTTAAAACGGATAGCCTTGGCGATCAGCAGTGGCAGAGAACTGATTGGGATGTCAATAATCAATCTGGGTCAAGTATCGTTTCTACTCAAGATGGTAATTTCCTCTTGTGCGGGGGGGGGGGCAATGGCTTCGCAAGGATAATCAAAGTCGATATTCAAGGGAATGTGATTTGGCAGGAAGACTATGGACATCCAGAAGGTACAGGTAGCAATTATTTGTTTAAAGTAATTGAACTTGTAGATAGAAGCATTGTAGCCTGTGGCCTTACCAACAATTCAACAGATAGTGATGGTGGTTGGTTAGTAAAAACAGGCAGTGAAGGAAATGAGCTTTGGCAACGTAAGTTCAACAAGAACCAACACACTGATCTTTTTTATTCTGTCCTTGCCGCAAATGACGGTGGTTTTCTACTGAGCGGGCAGGCCCGTAATGCAGAGACATTCAGTCAAGATGCATGGCTCTTGAAGGTGGATAGTGTGGGGTGTGCTTTTCCTAATTGTATCACAGGCATTGCAGAGCAGGAAGGGACGGTATTGGTGGATGTGTGGCCCAATCCCGTGGTGGACATTTTGAATGTGGAAATGGCTGGGAGCTCAACGCAATTGGATATACAGGTGATGGACATCCAAGGTCGTGAGGTGATGCGCCACACGCTGCAAGAACAGCGGACTATATTGGATGTGAGTGGCTGGTCAAGCGGGATATATGTGTTAAAAGGCATGGACGGAAGCGGGCGGAGCTTCAGTCTGAAGATTGCGAAGCAATAATCCAACCTTTGACGTGTCACATGGTTCGACATGGACGAAACACAAAAGGCGATGATAGTAGGACTGGCCGAGGGCGACACCAAGATGAAGAGCTACGCAGAGGCTGTGCTTGCCCTTATCGGTGACACATCCTTGACCCGCATCCCCGAGCAGTTCGACATGCCTTCGGAAAGGCGTGGAGAAGAAGAGGCACCGGAAGCACCGGTTCGGGCAATGGATCAGCGCATAGTGGTCTATCCCAATCCGTTCAACAACAACTTCAATCTGGACTATTCCTTTGCGGATGAGGCGGATGAGGTGACCATCGAGGTGCTCGGACTGGCAGTTGAGAAATGGGCAAGCACAGATACTACTGTGGTGCTCAATTCTTCGGACACGGCAAAACTCATGGACATTGCATTGCTCTGTCCATACAGGTTCGGCCCGGCAGTTTACCGGGCACGTGGGTTGCTGTTCACTCCCGATAGCGTATGGTTCGCAATTAGAAATGAGTGTGAGTTCGGGGCAGAGCCAGTGGAGCCGAGTTTGAGGTTGGCAGAGTCTGAGACAGAAGAAGGGGCGGATGAGATCACTGATACCCATGCCAAGGTCTACCCGAACCCTACCACAGGCACACTCCATATCGACCTGTTCTATGATGAAAAGGACATTGCCACTTGGCGGATGATCGACCTCACAGGCAGAACCGTTCATACAGGGCCGGTCAGTAGTGGACATTCGCAACAGGTGACAGACATGCATAATCTGCAAGCAGGTGTCTACCTGTTACAGCTTCAGTTGAACGGAGCGCCAGAAAAGGTGTGGCGCATTGTACTCACAGGAACGGACAGCCGATAAGGCTATCCGTTCACTACTTTTGTTCATCCATGGGATTTCTGCGATCGGCACTGGTGGGTATATTTTTGCTCCTGTCTTCAGGCGGTGTTCTGCATGCCCAGATCGGAGAGAATCTCATTCAAAATTGGAGTTTTGAAACCAGAAGAATCAATAATCAGGGAGATACATCTTGTCCAAGCAGTGCAGGACAGGTATTTTTCTCAAAATACTGGAATCAAGCCTTTGGATCGCCAGACTATTTCAATGCGTGCAGCAACGAGACCTATCCGAATTACGGTGTGCCATGGAATGCCATCGGATTTCAAGAAGCCTATGATGGCAATGCATATGTCTTGGTCGGATGTTACTCTGCGTCAACGGTAGATTTGCGCGAGTTCCTTTTTCAGGAACTTGAGGAACCACTTGCGGCAGGGCGGCAATACCGCCTCGATTTCCGTGTCAGCCTTGCCGACAGCTTCAATTTTGCCATAAGTAGCATGGGTGCATTGCTTTCGATAGAGAATACTCGCGATGAGCAATGGCAACCCGAAGATTTCTTCGCCTCGTCACCGCAGGTGCTCAACCCATGGGAGAACCTGTTGGACGACAAGGAGGGATGGACATTGATAAGCGACACGTTCATCGCACAAGGCGGTGAGAAGTACCTCAGCATCGGTTGTTTCCGCAGAGATGCGGAAGACAACATTCAACGCGTAAGCAGCCATCCTCATGGCATCTATTATTGGGAGGAGTCGGGGTATAGGGTTGATGGCGTGGAGCTGTATGAGGACAGAGGAATCGGTATCGAAGAGGCAGATGCCTCAAACCTTTCCATATACCCTAACCCTGCCAACGACATCATTACTATAGCAACCACTGACAAACACGCGAAGGCATTGGAGGTGGTGGACCTGGCTGGCCGCATGGTGGTGTCCACTGTAATGGCCTCGGTTAAGGAGGTGGTCAGCATAGGTCATCTGCCTTCTGGGGTCTATGTGGTTGCGATCACCTTCGGAGATGGCAGCATAGCAAGGCAAAGGTGCTTTAGCGATGGCGCAAGTTTCCGAACTTGTGTCGTTGTTTTTGGTCGGAAATTGGAAAAATGGCAGATAGGAAACGTTGAAGCGGAGGACGTTCCGGGTAAATGGACGTGCTACCCCCCAACCAGTACAGTGTTCGGCCTGATTTAGCCCGTTAAGCGTTCCGCAAAGCCTGCCATGCGAAGTCTTTCGCCTCCACAACAGATTCCCGATCGCTACCTTCCCTCAGCTCCCTCACCCTCGGTGAACCACCCGCTGTACATCACGTAGTTCTCGGCCACTTTACGCAAAATCTTCTCCGCCTTTTCGGGGTCAAGGGACTTCACTTTTTTGGCGGGAATGCCGGCATAGATGGAGTAGGACTCTACCACTGTGCCTTCGAGCACCACTGCACCAGCTGCAATGATGGAATGTGAGTTTATCACGGCATTGTCCATAACGATGGCGCCCATGCCTATGAGTACATTGTCGTGAACTGTGCAGCCATGCACCAGAGCATTGTGGCCTACAGAAACATCGTTGCCCAAGGTGGTGCTGGTGCGTTGATAGGTGCAATGGATCACCGCACCGTCCTGGATGTTCACACGGTTGCCAAAGCGGATACTGTTCACATCGCCACGCACAACGGCATTGAACCAGATGCTGCATTCATCGCCCATTTCCACATCACCAACAATGGTCGAATTCTCTGCCAGATAACAGTCTCTGCCAAATTTTGGGGCGATACCTTTTACGGGTTTGATAAGGGCCATGTTGAAGAAACAGGGAAATGGGAATACTGGAAAATCGATGAAGTAGGAGGGCGGCCATTCAAGATCGAACAACCTTGAGGCATTGACCGCGTCAAACCTACTGAGAATTCACGATAGGCTTGGGGCAAAGGTGGATAACCGACCCCGTTGGCCCCGCTGTTTTTCCGTAAAATTGTGATCCAGAACCCGAACCTAAGAAAAGTGCTCCGTATCTCTCTGTTCCTTGTGCTCTGCTTCTCGTTTTTCACAGGCGTGGCGCAAGAGTGCGGCATCATCTATGTGACCCCTAACGGGGCATCCTCCGGAGCGGCAGGCACGCGTGATAACCCAGCATCGCTTGCACATGCCTTCACACTCGTGGATGCGGCCAACAATCATCTTCGTCTCAGCCATGGACTTTATCCACTGAGCCAGACCTTGGACATTCCATCGGATATCACCATCGAAGGTGGATTCATTGCCTCCACATGGTTCAAGTCCAACAGTGATTCCACCATTTTTGAGCGGGATGCTGCCAATTACGATCTGGTGAATAAGGCGCTCATTGGGCTCCGCATCGTGGGTCAGACCGATTTCAGATTGCAGGACGTTGTGGTGAAAGTGGCCGATGCACCAAGTACTGGCATAAGTGTGTATGGCATCTATGTTTCGGGATGTTCGGACTATGTCATCTCGCGGTGCATCGTCTTCACTGGCGATGGTTCTGATGGTATCGATGGTGCTCCCGGAGCGCAAGGCCAAGGCGGGGCGGCCGGTCAGAATGGAGAAACAGGGATAGACGAAGGCAACTGCTGCCGGGCAGGTGGTGCTGGTGCATCAGGCTCTTTTGCAGGTAGCAATGGAGGCGGCCAAGGCGGTGATGGTGGCGAATGGGGTGGATTTGAGGTACAGGAGGTGTGCGATCCCATC
>JBFYQB010000448.1:0-7214 GCA_041302955.1 Flavobacteriales bacterium | reverse complement strand
GCTTCACCTCCAAACTGCCCCTTGTGCGGCCCGAACCCATAGCACCGGCCATCGGCACCACCACAGAGCAGTGCATACGTGCAGGAGTGCAACAGGGCATACGCATGGAACTGCAAGGCGTCATCGCCCAACATTCCGAAGCATATCCCGGCCTTCGCACCGTTGGCACCGGAGGCGACCTGTCGTTATTTGTTGATGACCTTAAAACACCCATCTTTGCAGACCCTATTCTGGTCCTCCGCGGATTACATGACATTCTCCTCCATAACCTTTAGGCTGCGCGCCTCCCTCCTGCTCCTGATGCTGCTTGGCGCAGCAAACACCATTCAGGCTCAGGCTGTGATCAACTCACCTTATTCGCGGGCCGGCATTGGCACCAACATGTCGGGGCCCAACGTGCGGTCGGCCGGCATAGGCAACATGGGCGTTGCCATCCGCGAGGACAGCATTCCGTATGTGGTCAATTTCCTGAACCCTGCCAGCTACACCTCGCTGCGCTTCACCTCGTTCGACATCGGAGCCTATGGCAGCATCGCCACCATCAGCTCCACCACGCAGACCGAGAATGTGAACCGCGTGAACCTGTCGTATTTCACCCTCGGCTTTCCAGTCACCAAATGGTGGGGCGGTGCATTCGGCCTGCGCGAGTTCAGCAGCATAGGCTATTCGGTCACCGACATGCAGCAGTATGCCAACTCCGACACCAGCACAGGCGACATCCGCTATAAGTATCAGGGTTCGGGCGGGGTCAACCAGTTCTTCATCGGCATCGGACTGAAGCCTTTCAAGAACTTTTCGCTGGGCATGAACGCCTCCTACCTGTTCGGAAGGCTCAATAGATTGCAACGGGTGGAATTTCCTGCCAGCGGGCTGTTTCATGTGCGCACAGACAACATCACAGACGTTGGCGGCTTCTATCTCGACTACGGACTGCAATACACCATAAAGGCCAACGACCGTCATGCGGTGGTCATCGGTACAACCTTCGCTCATCCTATGAAGGTCAATGCTTCCAACACCAGCCTTAGCCGCACCTATCTGCTCTCCACTTTTGATGAGGATCTGTTTCGCGACACCATCGCCTTCGAAGAGACCTCGGGCAAAAGCATCACCATGCCATGGAAATATGGTATCGGACTTTCGTGGCGGGCAGGCGAGCGCTGGATGGTGGCTGGCGAATTCAGCCAGCAGTTCTGGAGCCAATATGAGAACACCAACGGAGGCAACGATTCGCTGTCGGACGCCTGGAAAGGCACCTTGGGTCTTGAATTCCGACCAAAGGGCGATTATGCCTCGCGTGGATTTTTCAAGTACTTCACCAAGATGCATTATCGCCTTGGCGGGTTCTATGGCATGAGCGAATTCACGGTGCGCGGCACCCAACTTTCGGAGTATGGCATAACTCTTGGTCTGGGGTTCCCGCTATCGAGAAAGAAGGCCGGCAACGACATGTATATCCAAAGCATGATAAACTTTGCAGTAGAATGGGGGCAGCGAGGAACCACCGCTCAGAACCTGCTACTGGAGAACTACTGGAACTTCCGACTCGGATTCACGCTCAATGACAGATGGTTCATTAAACGGAAATACGATTAAGATGAAACTTACGATAAACAAAACCCAATTAAAGAACACAATGAAGCATAAAGGATTGATGTCGCTGACCGTGATGTTGGTGGCAGGTGCCATGACCGCCAACGCGCAGGATGAGAAATTCGGAGCAGAGCCCGACAAGTGCCGCGAGAACATATCGCTTTACCGGGAATACTTCAAACAGAAGAACTATGACGATGCGATGCCAGGATGGCGTTGGGCGTTTCAGAACTGTCCTGCGGCCTCCAAGAACATCGTGATCAACGGCCCAACGTTGATGCAGCACATGATAGAGAAGAATAAGGACAATGCGGCCGTGAAGCAGGCATACCTTGATACGCTTTATCAAATCTACGATAAGCGTATCCAACTTTTCCCAGAGGATGAAGGCTATGCACTTGGCCGCAAAGGCATAGACCAGTATGAGAATGCCACAGAGGATTTCCTGCCAGCATACGAGACACTGAAAAAGTCGCTCGAAAAAGGCAAGAACGAGACGGAGGCCAATGTTGTGCTGCGTCTGTATCAAGCTGCCATGAAGCTGTTGGTGGACAAGAAGCTGGAAGTGGAAGTATTGTTCGCACTGTATGATGAAGTGTCGGGCGTCATCGATTTCAATCTCGCCAAAGGCGCTGAGGATAAGAGCTACAAGTTCTACGAACAGGCAAAGGAGATCGTAGATCAGAACTTTGAGCGCATTGCACAAGAAGACCAGTATGTGGCGCTGATGAAGCCGAAGGTGGAGGCTGCACCCAGCGACACTACCCTGCTTACCAAGGTGAGCACCATGATGGTGAAGCGCAAATGGACCGCAAATCCATTCTACCTGACCACATCAGAGAAACTGTATAAGTTGAGCCCATCGGCCACAGCAGCCTACAACCTGTATGAGGGCTATGTGAAAGTTGACAACCTGAGCGAGGCTGGCAAGTTCTTGGACGAGGCTGTGAAACTGGAGAAAGACCCGAACACCAAAGCAGAATACCTGATGCGTCAGGCGCAGATATTGGGAAGCAAAGGCGCTTATGGAGCTGCCCGGGTGAAAGCCAATGAAGCAGCTGGCCTCAAGCCAGGTTGGGGCGACCCGTACATCTACATTGGAAGTCTGTACCTGAGCACATCGTCAAGTTGCGGTTCTGATGCTTGCTCGCAGACCTACGGCTATTGGGCTGCTGAGGACATGTTCATCAAAGCCCGAAGCGTTGATGCCAATGTGGCCTCTGAAGCTGCAGGCAAGATCGCTCAGGCCCGTAAATATTTTCCGGTGCAGAAGGATTGCTTCTTCCTAAATATCCAAGAAGGGCAGACTGTGACCGTGGGCGGTTGGATCGGTGCTGAGACAAAGGCCCGTTTTGCCAACTGAGGCCAGACATAGCATAATGATGAAGAAGGTAAGGAGCACAGTGCTCCCTTACCTTCTTCTTTTTTCGTGCCTATGGCTACCGGCCTGCGTCAACGACCTTGAAGAGGTAGCGGCAATTGTCGATTCGACAGCGGAACTGCCTACCGAGACAGGCGACAACGTGCGGGTGATCTATTCAGATTCGGCCGTGGTCAAAGTGGTATTGGATGCCACACGGCTGGAACGTTACATGGGTGATAACCCGCGAGTGGAGATGAGTCAAGGGGTTCATGTACGCTTCTTTGACGGTGGCGGAAATGTGACCTCAGAGCTGCGGTCCCGCTCGGCCACCAACCATCAGAAGACCGGCCTGATGGAAGCACGCGAGAACGTGGAGGTGGTGAACACCAAGAAAGAGACCTTGAACACCGAACATCTGGTATGGAACAAGGAAAACGAAACCATAACTACCGAGGAGTTTGTGAAGATCACAACCGAGGATGAGGTTATCTTCGGCCACGGATTGGAGTCCAATCAGGATTTCACCAAGTATAGGATCAAGAAGATAAAAGGAACGATAAACATAGAAGATGCTAAGAGTACTGAAGGTCCTTGAAATGGCCTGGTTGGCCATAGGAATTTTCTCACTGTTGATGGGTGCATATCAGTTCAACCAGCATGGTTGGGAGGCCGCACAGTGGTTCTTTGCGGGCACATTCATGGCCGGTATCTTCTATGGTTTCCGCAGAAAACAGCGTCAGCGCTTCGAGAAGGAAGAGCAGGAACGTAAACAGTCAGAATGAGCCTTGTTGTCATCCTCGTATGTCTGCTGCTGTCCGCCTTCTTTTCGGGCATGGAAATCGCATTCATCACGGCCAATCGTTTCAAACTCGAAGTAGACCGCAAGAAAGGAAGTACTGCTGCCGGCATCATGGCAGATTTTCTGGAACGGCCATCGCGGTTCATCAGCACCATGCTGGTGGGCAACAATATAGCTCTGGTGGTCTATGGCATCAGCATGGCCACTGTGCTCGATCCATTGGTTGGGCTTTGGACCACCAATGGCACGTTGATCCTGCTTTTTCAAACCATCATCGCCACGCTCATCGTGCTGATAACGGCCGAATTCACCCCCAAGGCATTCTTCCGCATCAACCCGAACAGAATGCTGATGCTGTTCGCCATACCGGCCAAGGTCATCTATACGGTGCTCTACCCTATCGTTTGGGCCATTGACCGTTTCTCCAACAAGATCCTGTCGGCACTTTTCAATATGCGGGTCAATGAGGAGAAACTCAGCTTCGGCCGTGTGGACCTGAACCAGTTTGTGAACGACCATGTGGTGAATGGCGCTGAAGAGGACAAGGTGGACCACGAGATACGCATCTTCCGCAATGCCTTGAATTTCTCGGAATTGAAGGTGCGCGAATGCATGGTGCCCCGGACAGAGATCGAAGCCGTAGAGATCGATACCGAGGTTGAAGTGCTTCGGCAAAAACTTATCCAGACCGGCTATTCCAAGATCCTGATCTATAGGGAAGAGATAGACAACATCATCGGTTATGTGCATTCGTTCGAACTGTTCCAACAACCAAGAAGCATCAGCAGCATCATACGGCCCATCAGTCTGGTGCCGGAAAGCACCAAGGCCAAGGACCTGCTGAAACAGTTTGCGCAGCAGCGCAGAAGTGTGGCCGTAGTGCTCAACGAATTCGGTGGCACAGCGGGCATGATCACCGTGGAGGACATTATTGAGGAGATATTCGGTGATTTTGATGATGAGCATGACACGGAAGACCTTGTGGAGGAGAAGTTGAGCGATCATGTGTTCCGTTTCTCGGCCCGCCACGAGATCTATTACCTCAATGAGGAATATGGCCTCGACATTCCCGAATCGGACGATTACAGCACATTGGCCGGATTCATCATCACCAACCACCAGAGCATCCCTGAAGTTGGAGAGGAGATATCCATCGACCATTTCGACTTTTCCATAGACCGTATGGACGGCACGCGGATAGAGGAAGTGACCCTGCGCGTAGGTAAAAAAGACCATTGACCTGATGAAAAAAGCCGCCTACACTGCCCTCGTGATCATCATGCTGGGGGCGGTCATATTCATGCTCGGTCCGAAAGCCCCGACACCGAAGCTCGACCCGACACCGACAACTTGCAGCGTAGGGATCACAGAACTGGATGCATTCATCGCCCAAAGAGAAGCCAAGTACAAGACGCTGAAACCCGGCAATGAGGCCAGCATAACCTGGGTGGACGACTCCGTTCATCAGACCGAATACGCCATCGTTTATCTGCACGGCTACACGGCAAGCAAGATGGAAGGACGGCCTGTGGTTCCCGACTTCGCAAAGGAGTTCGGGATGAATCTGGTGGAACCCCGCCTCTTTGCCCACGGACTCGACACGGTGGATGTGTTGATCGAACTGACGCCAGAGAATTATGTCAACTCTGCCAAGGAGGCCATCGCCATGGCAAAGGTTGTCGGCAGGAAGGTCATCGTGATGTGCTGTTCGACTGGCGGTACGTTGGGACTGTATCTCGCGGCCCACGACCCGGCCATTGCAGCGGTGGTGGCCTATTCGCCCAACATCGACCTGTTTGACCCAGCCTCCAAAGTGCTCACTGGGCCATGGGGGCTGCAACTGGCACGACTCATTACGGGTGATGATTCGCGGGAGTATGAGGCTCCAGAGGAATTCAAACGCTATTGGCAGACACGTTACCGCTTGGAATCGGTGATGACCGTTCGGTCGGTAGTGGACGCCACCATGACCCCCGAGACCTTCTCCAAGATAACCCAACCTGTGTTCGTTGGCTGCTACTACAAGAGCGATGCAGCGCAGGACAGCGTGGTGTCGGTAGCAGCAATGCGCACCATGATGGACCAGTTGGGCACTCCCGCTGCACAGAAACGCATGGTGGAATTCCCTGACGCCAAGGCCCATGTCATCACCAATCCGTTGCGGAGCAAAGATGTGGAAGGTGTGATGGAGGCAACGCGGAAGTTCGCCACCGAGGTGTTGGGGCTAAAGCCGAGAACGCTCCATTAACCCAGGTCGGCCAGCACCACATCGGCCACTGAGGTGCGCATGTCGCGGATGCGCAACGGTGTGGGATAATGATTGTTCCAACGGTTGCCTGCACCTTTTGCCAGTCCGAGAACGTGACCACTGTAGGTGACCATTCCCCAGCCTCTGGCATCGCTGCCTTGCAACGGATTTCCGCGCAGGTAATGGATGGCCTCGGCCAATGTGGTCTCTATCTGACGAAAGGCATCCTTCGCCACAATGACCGAGGCTGCCAAGGCATGGGACGGAACCATGGAGCCCTTCTGCACCGAGGCCACCTCCACACCATACTGTAATGGATAGACCTCTCTGGTGATAATGGGCAGCAACTCGCGCATCTTGGGGGTGATGGCGCAAATGGCCTCTTTGTTCGCCACGAGTTCCAGATGCGGATAGCGGTCATTGGCGACCCAAGCGCATATGGACGGCTCGTTGACGGTCTTCCAAGCTGTCTTTCCTGTGGAGGGACGGAATGCTTCGCCTTCGCCTGATTTGCGGAGCGCAGCAAGAAAGAATCCCTCGCCTTCGGTGCGATGCGGCATAAAGCGATAGGCCACCACACCGCCCTCATTCACTTCGGTAACGCCCCATTGGACGGGTATAGGAATAGGAATGCAGATTCCGCCCCACTCCACCATGCGCTGCACTTGCTCCTCATTTTCTGAACGGTTGTAGGTGCAGGTGCTGTAGATGAGATGCCCACCAGGGCGCAATGTAGCCCATGCATGCTCGAGGATGCCACCCTGTCGGATGGTACATTGCTGCACTGCCTCCTCACTCCAATGCGACATGGCATCGGCATCCTTGCGGAAAAGACCTTCGCCAGAACAGGGTGCATCCACCACCACGAGGTCAAAGAACTCCGGCAGACCAGCGAACAGCGCGGTGTCGCTGCCTGTGACGCACACATTGGGTCGGCCCCATTTGGTGATGTTGTCGCAAAGGATCTTGGCGCGGGGGCGTACCACTTCGTTGCTCACCAGCAGCGCATCATCCCCAAGAATGGAAAGCAGATGGGTCGATTTTCCGCCAGGGGCGGCACAGAGATCGAGGGCGATGATGTCGGCATTGGCAAGTCCGCAGGCCATCAATGCCTGTTCGAGAAACATGGAGCTGGCCTCCTGCACATAGTAGGCCCCGGCATGGAACAGCGGGTCGAAGGTGAAGGACGGACGGCCATCGGTATAGTAGGC
>JBFYQB010000447.1:0-8490 GCA_041302955.1 Flavobacteriales bacterium | reverse complement strand
GGTGGTGCGCCCTGCTGTAGGGCGGATAGACGAGTTGAGCAATGTCGCCCATAATGAAACGCCCATAGATGTGGTCGCCAACAGCAACGGTTGCCACCACCAATGCGACCGATAAGCTGCTAAGCAGTAGTTTTCGGATCAAGTGTGGATGTTTTTGTGACAATAAAGGGACCGATGGCCAGCACATCCATGCCCGTACTTTGAAAACACCGTATGGCATCATCGGGAGTGCATACTATCGGCTCATCCTTCACATTGAAACTCGTATTGATCACCATCCCGTGGCCTGTGCGTTCTTTTATTTTTGAAAGCAGCAGATGAACTTTCGGGTTGCTGTTTCTGCTAACCGTTTGCACACGGCACGAGAGATCCACGTGCGTCACAGCCGGAAACTCCGACCTCACTGTTTCCAACTTCTGTTTCCAGTTCAGAGCGCTATATCCGGCAGGAAGTTCAGTATGCCATTCTGGTCGTAGGCGATGCACCTGCAACATATACGGTGATGGTTTTTGGATGTCGAAATAATGATGCACATCCTCTTCCATCAGCATAGGTGCAAACGGCCTGAAACTCTCTCGGAACTTGATCTTGAGATTGACCTTCTGTTGCATCTCCGCACTTCGGGCATCAGCCATTATGCTCCTTGCACCCAAGGCCCGAGGTCCGAATTCCATCCGACCCTGAAACCAACCGATCACATGGCCTTCGGTGATGTATTGTGCCACTTGTTGGCAATAGGCATCCTCATCATCGATCCGGGTATAATGAAGCCCTGCTTCTTGCAAGGCCATTTCCATTGTTGCAATGGAAGCTTCGGGCCCAAGTAAGGCATCATGCATGGCATCTGGTAGAATGGTACTCCTGTCTTTGCCATATGAGATGTGGTATGCGGCCAAAGCTGCACCGAGCGCTCCACCAGCATCACCTGCCGCAGGCTGCACAAAAACATTGTCGAACATGCCCGATTCTACCAGTTTGCCGTTGGCAACGCAGTTGAGTGCCACGCCTCCGGCCAAGCATAGATTACTACTGCCGGTCAGTTGTTTGGCAGTAGCCGCCATGCGCATAACAATGTCTTCGGTCACTTGCTGAATGGCCAAAGCCAGGTTGCAGTGATGCGCCTCTATGGGCTCTTCACTAGTTCTCCTTGCAAATCCAAAAAGCGATCTCCATCGGCCGTTGTCGGTCATAGTAAGGCCTGTGGCATAGTTGAAGTAACGCTGGTCTAGCCAGATCGAACCATCTTCATACACTTTGACCAGCTTCTCCGTGATGGTTTTTCGGAAATCCGAAACCTTCTGATCAGACGCATCTCCGTAGGGAGCAAGGCCCATCAGTTTGTATTCTCCTCCATTCACTTCAAAACCAAGAAAGTAGGTGAATGCCGAATAGAGCAGACCAACGGAATGCGGAAAGCCCATGCTTGCGCGTAGTTCCAGCCTGTTGCCTACTCCGTGAAATATGCTTGCTGTGCTCCATTCGCCAACGCCATCTATGGTAAGTACTGCCGCATCTTCAAAAGGCGAAGGATAGTAAGCAGAGGCAGCATGGCTCAAATGATGATCCGGAAACAACAGACGCATTCCCTTGGAGTCGCCTCGTTCGGTGTCCTTCAGCCCTTTTCGGATCTCGCGTTTATGAAATAGTTTTTCGCGCAGCCACACTGGTATGGCCTTATTGAACGAGACAAATCCTTTGGGAGCAAAGGCGTAATACGTTTCAAGCAGCCGTTCGAATTTGAGCAGAGGCTTGTCATAGAACACCACGGCATCCACATCATTCAGCGTAATGGCCGCATGGTCCAAGCAATAACGTAATGCATGCAATGGAAACGCAGCATCATGCTTCTTGCGGGTGAAACGCTCTTCCTGCGCAGCAGCAACGATGTTGCCGTCTATGATGAGCGCGGCAGCGCTGTCATGATAGAAGGCCGATATGCCGATGATGGTCATTGGGCCAAAGCTAAATGAAACAGCAAGGAGGTGGCGGTGTCAGCGGGTCAATGTTACACGCCCGTTATAGGTATGTTTCTCGCCTTCTTGATCGATCACTGAAATAGAATAGACGTAGGTGCCTTGTGGCGCAGGTTTACCCTTGAAGGTTCCGTCCCAACCAGAGAGATCGTCAGCGGTCTGGAATATCTGTTCACCCCAACGATCGTAGATGAGCATCTCGGTTGTCTGATATCCTTCGCCTTCTCCCCTGAAAACCTCATTGCGGCCGTTCGAATTCGGTGTGAAGGCATTCGGAATGTAAAATGTGAACAATGATTCTACCGTTACCATCGAAGTTTTGCTGTCCACACAATCACCGTTGCTCACAGTGAGCACGATAGTATAATCACCGGGCTCCGCATAGCGGTGGTCTATATTTTGAGCACTGGCCGTTGCACCATCCCCAAAAGTCCACGCATAAGCCGTTGCATCCAATGATGCATCTATGAATTCGACTGTTGGGTCCAACATGGAAACTACGGTCTGATTCTGCGTGAAATCAGCCACCGGAGAGATATTCACCGTCACCGCATCCGTTTCTATGATCGAGGCGGTGCAGCCATTGTTCGTGGTAACGGTAAGAGCAACATCAAAAGTGCCGATGGTGTCTGCATAGATGTGTGTTGGATTAACTTCGGTTGCTGTCTGTCCATCACCGAAATCCCATGTGTAATTGACGATACTACCACCTTCAACCACACTGGCATTGAAAAATGGAACCGCAAGTGGTTCGCACCCCTCGGAAGTAGCTAACATGATATCAGGCGATGGATTCGGAAAAACATTCACCACTGTGGTCCCGGTCGCTGCGCAGCCACTGTCAGATAATGCGGTAAGCGTAACTGTATAGGTGCCAAAATCAATGTAGGTATGGGAAGCTTCACTTCCTTGTAGTGTCTGACCATCCTCAAAGTCCCAGTTCCACGATACGATGGTTGCATCCTGAGGAATGGAGGAATTGATAAAAACAGTTTCAGTGTTCAGGCAAACATCGTTTCCAGTAATGGTCACAATTGGCATTGGATTCACCCATACGTCATGGCTTACGGTGTCGGCACAGCCCTCGCTGGTCACCGTGATGAGTTGAACTGAATATGTGTCTGCCGAAGCATATGCATGTGTTTGCACTAATCCTCCAGCAGCATTACTTCCATCACCAAAGTCCCACTGGCCAGCATTTACGGTTGACCCGTCTTCCACCGTGCCCGTTCCAACAAGCAACGAGGTCTCGCCCTCACAGACCATGGTTGCGGTGAATTCTGCCTCAGGAACGTCATGTATCTTGATGGTACGGGTCACCGCGTTTATGCAGCCGTTGGCATCCAAAACACGCAGTCTTACAGCATAGGTGCCGAATTGGCCGTAGCTGAAAAGCGGGTTCTGCTGCGCACTGCTGAATGGAGGACTGACAGGAAGACCCAAAGCATAATTGAAATTCCATGAGTAGGCGCTCATAACTCCAGCAGTCTCATCGGTGAATTGAATGATGTCGTCCTCACAGAAATCAGCTCCATCAAGAATATTCATATCAGGTTGAGGAAGAGGAAGCACCGTGGTTATCGCAGTATCACTGTGCACACATCCATTGGTATCGGTGACTGCAAGTACGATCTGAAAATCACCTGCTGATGGATAAATATGGCTCACGATGTTTCCATTCAGTGTCTGTCCGGGTGAAACCGTCCACACGAAGGAGGTAATTCCGCCAATTGAATTTTCACTGAGGAATGTAGCGTTACCTAAACATGCGTCTTGTGGCGTATCGATGACCGCTTCAGGCCGCGGATGCACGGTAATAGTAACATCATCTGATGCCACGCAGCCATTGGCATCCGTTCCCACCACAGTGATCAAACTGGTGGTAGTGCCATTGAAAATGGGTGACGCAGCAAGCGGGTTATTTAATGCGGTCCCAGGAGACCATACATACGTAACCGCCCCAATGGCCTGTAAGGTGGTGGATTGTCCTTCGCAGATCTCTGCGTCATTTCCAGCATCCACGGTTGGAAGTGGATTCACGGTGATGGTGATATCAGCAGTGGCCACGCAGCCAGCAGCATCCGTTCCGGTTACCGTTAAAGTGGCGGCCTGTGTACCATTGAACACGGGGGTTGCAATATTCGGGTTGTTGAGATCGGTTATCGGATCCCATATATAGCTTGCAGCCCCCGAGGCGTTGAGCTGTAGCGATTCGCCTATGCAAATAGATGTATCGTTTCCGGCATCCACTGTTGGCAACGCCAGCACCGTTACGGTAATGGAATCCGTGCTTTGACAACCATTGATATCTGTACCCGTGACCACATAAGCCTGCGTGACAAGCCCGCTGAATATGGGGCTGGCAATTGCGTTGTTATCAAGTCCAGTAGCCGGTGACCATTGAAAGGAAGCGGTACCGGAAGCACTCAATTGAACCGTGGTGTTGATACAAATGGACTCATCTACCCCAGCATTGGTCGCGGGAAGTGGATTAACATTGATCGTAACGGTATCACGGTTATCACATCCGTTGGCATCTGTGACAAATACGATAAAGTCGGTGGTTGTGCTCGGAGTGGCAATCGGGTCGCTCAGTTCAGCATCGGAAAGTGTAGACGCTGGTGACCATTGATAAGAAATACCACCCGACCCGATGAGCTGCGCAGATTGACCGAAACAAATGGCATCGTCTGGTCCAGCACTTACATTGGGCAGTGGATTGATGATCAAGGTGGTCACCACTACGCTGTCACATCCCGCTTGGGTTGTCAGGGTGTCAGTATATGTGCCCGCAACGCTAACAGCCTGTCCGGTAGGAAGCTCGTATAACCCACCGGCACAGATGGCCGCAGTCACATTCACTGGTGTGATATTCTCTGTGAACCGAACAGCATCCAGAAGATTTCCCATGGTGGTACTGCCGCCCGTGGCAGAAATGGAGGTGAAGAGGAACCGAGTGGTGTCCTGTCCTGTCGGTACCGTGTAAGTGCCAGTGTAAAATCCCCATGCACCGTTTCCATCTGTATAGGTGCCGATGGGAACATACGGCCCTCCTGGTGGTCCCGCCTCCAGTCCGATAACGTCCACACCCAATCTGCCACGGTGAGCAAATTCCCAGATGATGCTGGGTGAACATGATGTGCAGATATCCATTGCATAAGGAGCAATTGTAGCATCCATTTCGGCAAACTGAGCGCCTTCATAGGGCGTGATTCCCATGCAGTTTCCATTCCATATCTCCATCACATTGTAATTGCTCAACGTTCGCCATTCGGGTACTTGGGACGGAGCTACTACTTCCCAACAACCACTTATTACTGGTTGCTCAAATCCTCCGTTGGATGAATTGAATACGCAAGAGCATATCTCTACTGTGACCACAACATCGGCCGAATCACTTACACAACCGTCCAACTCGGCAACCACGGTATAGATACCGGCCTCGTTAGCAGATATATTGGGAATTATAGGATTTGCATCGCTGCTTGTGAAACTGTTGGGGCCTATCCAAGAGAATATTGCCCCGGGCGCAGAAGCAGCGCCAAGTTGGAGCGTTTCACCCGAACATACAGCTACATCACCGGCCACGATTGGAGGATCCAAGGCATTGAAATCTGAGAAATAGCCGTAGCGGGTCCCTCCTCCGCCAGATCCATGGATTATACCCATGTGAAACTTGCCCAGCGAATTGGCGATAACGTTGCCACTTCCCGCAGCGATCTGACCTGTTGTAAAGTATATCTGGGCTGCCATCCAGTCTCCGTTGGTGTTGGGCACCGTCTGAAAGGCACTAGCAGGCACCAATGCAGCATTGCCATTGATGGTAAATCCCCCTTCATATCCAGTACGGGTCATCAGGTTGATGGCAAATTGTTCGTTAGTGCTCCGCGTGAAGCCCAACTGTGTCGATCCGGTGCAGATGATAGGTGGCAGCAATGCACCACCCACTTCGCAGCCAAAACCTGACAGATGCAGCAGATAAACAGGTGCAGAAGCAGTAATGTAGGTCGAGGATGCATTGATGTCGACCATTAGGGTTTGTCCAGCATTGATAGTACCTGCGGCAACTCCTGACACGGTTACTGTGGTGCCGTTCTGCGTACCTACCACAAATGCCTTGTCGGGCCCGTTCAGGCCTCCGCGCATGACTATATACTCGTCACCCACCTTGTCTATTGGAACGATCTGATCGCCCATCAGATCTGCACAACCGCCAAATGGTGCGCCAGAAAGCAGGTCGTCTTTGATTGTAATGGCGATTGGCCTGTCAGATGTCACTGATGTTCCGGACGGATGTTGTGCAGCGGCTTGTGAAGCAGCAGTTCCGGACCATGTCTGTCCTTGGTTCAGTGTAATGGTGAATGGTGTGCCAGCCGCATGCCCTACAAGATTCTGTGTCGGATTAATAGTTACGTTGGTGTTGTTTTCCGTTGCTACGATGTCAAAGGAGGAATAAGGCGTTGGCGTATATCCGCCACCATTGTTCAAAAAGGTCTGAAAGGGCACGATGAAGGCCGTTCCAACGGCATTCATCCCCTTCAAAGCGAATATTTCAGGATTGCAGAGGCATTGTTGGCTTACGTTTTCATAATAGACACTTATCACAGCCGTGGATGTGATACGAATGCCATAGTTGAGTACCGTATTTGCCGGTGTATTCTCAATAGAGGCGATGAATGGAGTGAGGTCTACAGTGGTGGATGCATTCGCACCAATGTTAACTACTATGGGAATAAAGCCCCCATTGGCCGGCTGGCTGACTGTGACCGTTGCCGCTGATGCAAGCGTGGTGATGCGAAGAACGATGGGTCGATCAAAGTTGGAACCGTCCTGAGATATCTCTGGTGCAGCGAACCAGAATTCAGTGTCCACCTGAGCGCTTACGCTGCCAGCGAACACAGAACCTGCCACAATGGCGCCAACAACAACTGCACGGAATATCTTCGGTATCACGCTTTGACGTGGAAAGTTTAGTCTCTTTCGACACAAAGAACGTTCAAAACTGAATAGGATGCCTAATTCGAAACCAGGTAGTCTGTGTCTTATCTCCTAAACTACCTGATCTCTTAGCTTCGCGCCCCTCCAAAAAACCGCCTTTCGCTGCCATGTGGCACACCATTGCCCGCATCATTCTTAGAAACAGAGCCGCCATTCTCCTCCTTGTGGGAGTTGTGACCTTGTTCATGGGCTATCAGGCTTCGCAAGTAGAGGTGCGCTACGATTTTGCTTCCCTACTCCCTTCAGATGATGCGGACCTGATGGATTACAACGCATTCAAGCAGCAGTTTGGCGAAGACGGGGCCATGCTTGTGTTGGGCATCCAACAACCGGACTTCTTCACTTTGGATGTATTCAATGCCTGGTACGACATGGGCTTGGAGCTAAAGGCGCTGGAGGGAATAGAAGAGGTGGTTTCGGTGGCGCGCTGCATGCAGGTGACGCGAAATGACAGCTTGCAACGGTTTGATTTCAATCAGTTGGTATCGGAACGGCCAACATCGCAGGCGCAGGTGGATAGCATCAGGGAAAAGCTTATGGCGCTTCCATTTTACAGGGACATTCTCTGGAATGAGGACGAAATGGCGTTTGTGATGGCCGTGACCATGAGTCCAGCTTTTCTCGATAGCAAAAAGCGCCTTGCTCTTTCGGAAGAAGTGAAACAGATAGGACTTGCTTATGAACCAGCATTGGAGGCCGAAGTGCATTTCTCCGGCCTGCCTTACATCAGGAGTGTGATCGCTCAAGTGGTGCAGGCCGAATTGCGGATGTTCATCTTCTTGGCTGGAGGCATGGCTGCATTCATCATGCTACTGTTCTTCCGATCTGTGAAGGTGGTGGTGTTCAGCCTGCTGGTGGTGACCATTGCCGTCATCTGGTGCTTTGGTATTGTGCAGTTGCTCGGCTATCGGTTGAGCATCCTCACGGGGCTCATTCCTCCTGTGCTCATCGTTATCGGCATTGCCAATTGCATCTTTTTGCTGAACAAATACCACCAGGAATTTCGGGCGCATGGCAACAAGATAAAGGCATTGCAACGTGTAATCGCCAAGGTGGGCAATGCCACGCTGCTCACCAATGCGACCACTGCTGCGGGCTTTGCCACATTTGCCATACTGAAAAGTGAATTGATGCGCGAATTCGGCATTGTGGCTGCCATCAGTATCATGGGCGTGTTCGTGTTGGCGTTGGCGCTGGTGCCCATCATTTTCAGTTATCTGAACAGGCCCAAGCATAGGCACATCAAGCATTTGGACCGCAATTCGAGCAAGGCCACCATCAAGCATATTGTGAACATCGTCTTGCACCATCGGGCCAAGGTGTATGGCATTGCTGGCGTGTTGCTGCTTTTTGGCATCATCGGAATCAGTATGATCCGCACCACTGGCAATCTGGTTGATGACCTACCGGCAAACGACCCGGTGCTTGCCGACCTTCGTTTTTTCGAGGAGCATTTTGATGGGGTGATGCCCTTTGAAGTGCGGATCGATACCAAGAAGCCGGAGAAGGCAGTTTCGGC